>NZ_JALNUL010000189.1:0-574 GCF_026540775.1 Methylobacterium sp. GC_Met_3 | reverse complement strand
TTTCCTCTCTTCAAGGCAGGAGGGATGATGCTGAGCGACGCGCAATGGTCTGAGCTGGAGCCGCTGGTCGAGGCGTGCCGTCCGAAGGCCAAGACGCCACCGCAGGACCTGCAACGCACGCTCTCGGCCATTCTCTGGCGGCATCAGAACGGGGCGAAATGGCGGGCTATTCCGGAGGATCTGGGTCCTTGGTGGCGAGCCGCACAGATCTTCATCCGCTGGTCCCGTGCTGGCGTCTGGGAACGGCTCCTCAGCCTCGTGCAGGAGCGCGGGGTTCAGCTCGGGATGGTGTTCCTCGATGGCACGACCATACGCGCGCACCAGAAGGCGGCCGGGGCCGCCAAAAGGGGGGATCTGGGGCCGAGCGAGACACTCGTGAGGCTCTTGGCCGATCGCGTGGCGGCTATGGCACCAAGGCTTGCGTGATTGCCGACGGGCGGGGCCGCGCCATCGCCTTCCGGCTGGCACCGGGGCAGGCGCACGAGCTGCCCCATGCGGTTCCATTGCTCGACCAACTGCCAAGCGTGCCCAAGTGGGTGGTCGGAGACCGCGGCTACACCAGTCACGCCTTCCG
>NZ_JALNUL010000188.1:0-585 GCF_026540775.1 Methylobacterium sp. GC_Met_3 | reverse complement strand
TGCTTTATTCTGTTGTTGGTCGATCGTTTTGTCGCAGTACCTCACGTGGACGAACGTCGGCGAAGACCGGGTCTACGGACCTCAAGGACGTTACCTGCTGCCGCTAGTCCCATTGCTGGTGCTCGCGTTTGCGCGAAAGCGTACTGAAGATGGAGCTCAACCCAACCGGCTCGAAATTCTCCCGATCTTGGCTGCAGCGATCGATGTCGTGGCTATACCTATGTTTGCGCTGTCTAGCTAAAAACATTGTGATAATTCTGTTGCGCGAGAACGCAATTGACATTTTTATCGGTACATATAGCAATTTATTACTAACAAGTTCATGTTAATGTATTAATACTATCGCATAAAATAACTAAGACTGTTATCTATAAACATTCGATCAACACAGGAGGCTAAATTCAATGGATATACGCATAATTTCGCCATGCACAGCACACATTCTTATGAAGTTGCAATCTTTCTGCTGCCGCAACATCTTTTTTAAGTTGCGAAGCGTACGTTGTGCTGTTCCGAATGGGCCGAAGCTGATGACCATTAGCACAGGCTGCTTTACCGGGGATTGTGCCCCTCGATGTCGCACCA
>NZ_JALNUL010000187.1:0-638 GCF_026540775.1 Methylobacterium sp. GC_Met_3 | reverse complement strand
GTGCGTGGCTTGAACGCAACGACCTTGGGATCCGACAAATGCTGGGTCAGGCTGTCCGGTAGTCTGCGCTTCGGTCGCCCTATGGGCATGCTCACAATCCCGCGTCTGCCTCGCCTCCCGCACCCCTATCACGGGGTGCTAACCGGGGTCAGCGCCGCTTGCCCCGCAGAACCTCCGCCGTGCCGCATGCAGCCCGAGATTGTCAGGTGGCTGTTCAGGGTGCGACCGCATCGCCGCTGAACCCATGACCGTCGAAGATGCTCCGGACGACGCCGGTCCGCTTCGCGTCCTCCAGCCATGCCGTGACCGCGGCGAGGGCGCCGGAACGGCCCTTCGGGACAGCGACGGCAACGTGTGTCCGCTGGAAGCCGCCCGTCACGATCCGTGAGCCCGGGACCTGCCGCACCACCGGCCGCAGGGTATCGCGCGACAGGGCGAAAGCCTCCGCCTGCCCGGCGCGCATCCGCTCGACCGCCTCGGCCACAGTCGGGACGGCGACAGGTTGCGTGTGTGTCAGCGTGCGCGCGGAGGCGCGGAACGTCGTCGTACCGTCGATCGCCAGCACGCGGACGCCCGGCCGGTCCACCTGCGTCACGTCGGTGATCCCCGAAGCCGCGCTGGCGAGATATGTGCTCTCT
>NZ_JALNUL010000186.1:0-650 GCF_026540775.1 Methylobacterium sp. GC_Met_3 | reverse complement strand
GCGCGTCTACGGCTCGGATGGTACGTACTACGGTCGCGTCGGCAAGGATCAGACGCAGGCTTTCCGGTTCTCGGGTGGATCGAAATTTTGATCCGTCAAAACCTATCTCGCAACCACATATCGGAGAAATTTCACGTGACCAAACCAACGGCAAAACATTTTTGCTTTATTTTGACTGCTGGCCTCAGTTCGTTGAATTCGCTATCCGCATGGGCTGGAGAAGAAGCTGCGTTCGACTCATATCGCCGCGTCGGGCGCCCACTGCCGATACGAATCCACCCGCGCAGCTGGCTCGATAACGGCCATGTGGCTATATCTTCAAACGTTCCGAGCGCTGGCGGCTCCCGCAACCCTGCCTTGAACCCGTACATGATAGCGGCCTCAAACCAGCTGACCCCTGTTTATGGTCTCAGTGATCGCTATGGCCGTAGTTCATTGCCCGACCCCATTACCAACGGGCCGTTCATAGGTGCGCAGTCCTCTGCGATACGCAACGTCGACCTGTCTTTTATCGATCGGCTGGATCCAACATCACCCCTTAACGGCAGGCCCTAGGTTACAGATCGAACCACGGCGATGCGCGGTTTAGGTTTTCATCGGCTAAGGATCGTCCTTGGCAGCCCGATGCAGCAATGGGGAAGCTGCTCTAA
>NZ_JALNUL010000185.1:0-650 GCF_026540775.1 Methylobacterium sp. GC_Met_3 | reverse complement strand
CCGGTGATCACGTCCACCGACGGGCGTTGGGTCGCCATGATCAGGTGGATGCCGGCCGCGCGTGCCATCTGGGCCAGACGCTGGATCGCGCCCTCGATGTCCTTGCCGGCCACCATCATCAGGTCGGCCATCTCGTCGACCACGATCACGATGTACGGCAGCGGCGCGAGGTCCATGGCCTCGTCCTCGTAGACCGCCTCGCCGGTATGGCGGTCAAATCCGGTCTGCACGGTCCGGGTCAGGACCTCGCCGCGGGCGGCGGCTTCCGCAACCCGGGCGTTGTAGCCGTCGATGTTCCGCACCGCGATCTTGGACATCTTCTTGTAGCGCTCTTCCATCTCGCGCACGGCCCATTTGAGGGCGATCACCGCCTTCTTGGGGTCGGTCACGACCGGGGAGAGCAGGTGCGGGATGCCGTCATAGACCGACAGCTCCAGCATCTTGGGATCGACCATGATCAGGCGGCACTCCTCCGGCTTCAGCCGGTAGAGCAGCGACAGGATCATGGTGTTGATCGCCACCGACTTGCCCGAGCCGGTGGTGCCGGCAACGAGCAGATGCGGCATACGCGCGAGGTCGGCGATGATCGGCTCGCCGCCGATGTTCTTGCCCAGGCACAGAGCCAGCTTGTGCTTGCTCTCGGCGAAATC
>NZ_JALNUL010000184.1:0-660 GCF_026540775.1 Methylobacterium sp. GC_Met_3 | reverse complement strand
GGTTGGGTTGAGTGGCCGGGATGGCGGTGATTCCAGGGGGTGCTGAAGCCTGCCAGGAAACGCCATGTGG
The DNA here is from genome assembly GCF_026540775.1 of Methylobacterium sp. GC_Met_3. Lineage (NCBI taxonomy): Bacteria > Pseudomonadati > Pseudomonadota > Alphaproteobacteria > Hyphomicrobiales > Methylobacteriaceae > Methylobacterium > Methylobacterium sp. GC_Met_3. The sequence continues at coordinate 590 of NZ_JALNUL010000184.1, read as the reverse complement.
ACCCCGACCACCCGGCGGCGGCATAGCCGCGCGGGCTTACGCCATGAAACCGATCTCACGGACGCCGGGTGGGCGCTGATCGGCCCGCTGATGCCAGCACCTGCCACGTGCGGTCGGCCCCCGGTCTGGGCGAAGCGGGAGATCCTCAACGCGATCTTCTACGTTCTACGCGATGCCCTCGTCGATACGGGTGGACGTGCCCTCGTTCTCGATCCACAGCCGGCCGATGTGCAAGATCGCGACGGAGCTGTTCCGGTGCTGCGCCCATCGCGGCGAACCTTCCCGCTCATCACCAAGGCGTTCGCCGATGCAGGCTATGCTGGCGATCGTCCAGCCACGGCCACGATTATCACCGTCGAGATCGTGCGCAAGCCACCCGGCCAGGTCGGATGTGCCGTTCATCCTCGCAGATGGGTGGTCGATCCTTCGACAGGCTCAGGATGAGGGCTTCTTCGCTTGGATCCGCCGTAACCGCCGCCTTTGGAAGGACCCGGAGGCGACCGTCGCTTCGGCTGAGGCCTTTCTCTACGCCGCAGCCGTCATCATCCTCGTCCGACGCCTCGCCCGCGCTTCATGAAATATCGGACGGA
>NZ_JALNUL010000183.1:0-662 GCF_026540775.1 Methylobacterium sp. GC_Met_3 | reverse complement strand
CAGCATGAGACAGACGAAGGCGACCATATGAAGTCCTGCCAGCGTGCTGGCATAACGCTCGTAATCCTTGACCAGGCGCCGACAGCGCGTCGCCCAGGCGAAGGACCGCTCCACCACCCAGCGACGCGGCAGCAGGACAAACCCGCGTTTGGCCTCGGGCGCCTTGACCACCTCCAGGGCGATACCGTGCGCCTGGGCCGCGTCCGCCGCCCGCGCGCCGGTGTAGCCCTGATCGACGAAGCCCGTCTCGACGCTTCCGTCCGTCTCCGCTTGCACCGCGCCGGTCAGGCGATCGACCTCGCCGCGATCGTCGGCATCGGCCGGGGTGACATGCAGCGCCACCACGTGGCCTGGCGTGTCCACCGCCAGATGCACCTTCGAACCGCGCTTGCGCTTGGCCCCGTCGTAGCCCGCCGGCTCGCCGCTCTCGGGCGAGGACCGCAGCGTCCGGCTGTCCAGGATCACCGCCGACGGCTCCGGCTTGCGATCCCCTGCCATCCGTAGAACCGCCCGTAGATCCCCGGCCACATCGGTGAAGCACTCCGCAGCCAGCCAGCGCTGCGTCTGCTGGTACACCGCCGCCCACGGCGGCAGGTCGTGCGGCATGAACCGCCACGGCGCCCCCGTCTTCACGATGAACCGCAAGCCGTTGAACACCTCGC
>NZ_JALNUL010000182.1:0-688 GCF_026540775.1 Methylobacterium sp. GC_Met_3 | reverse complement strand
TCGCGGCCAGCAGACGGTGCAGCGCAAGTTCGAGACCGTGCGCACCCGCTTCTCCGCGCCCCGGGCCGAGCGCCTGAACGGCGAGCAGACGAGCTTCGAGTCCGGCAGCTATACCGCCTGCGAGCCCTGCAAGGACCATCCCGAGACGCCGCCGCTCTGGCAGATCAAGGCGAAGAAGATCATCCACGACAACGAGAGCCACACGGTCTACTTCGACGAATCGACGCTCGAACTCGCCGGCATCCCGGTCGCCTACCTGCCGTATTTCGAGGCGCCGGATCCGACGGTGAAGCGCAAGACCGGCTTCCTGACGCCGCGCTTCGTCAGCACCACGGCGCTCGGCACCGGCGTGTCGATCCCCTACTTCGTGGATCTCGCGCCGAACTACGACCTGACCCTGACGCCGACCGTGCTCAGCCGCCAGGGCCTCCTGGCGCAGGGCGAGTTCCGCCAGCGGGTCGACAACGGCTTCTACAACCTGCGCCTGTCGGGCATCTCCCAGACCACGCCCTCGGCCTTCCTGCCGAGCCCGCTCGGCGCCGGCGAGCGGGACTTCCGCGGCTCGGTCGAGTCCCAGGGCCGGTTCTACATCAACCCGCGCTGGCGCGCCGGCTGGGACCTCGTCGGCGTGACCGACAAGTGGTTCCTCGACAATTACCGGATCCGCAACCAGAACATCACCACGGAT
>NZ_JALNUL010000181.1:0-688 GCF_026540775.1 Methylobacterium sp. GC_Met_3 | reverse complement strand
CCGCGGCCAGCAGACGGTGCAGCGCAAGTTCGAGACCGTGCGCACCCGCTTCTCCGCGCCCCGGGCCGAGCGCCTGAACGGCGAGCAGACGAGCTTCGAGTCCGGCAGCTACACCGCCTGCGAGCCCTGCAAGGACCATCCCGAGACGCCGCCGCTCTGGCAGATCAAGGCGAAGAAGATCATCCACGACAACGAGAGCCACACGGTCTACTTCGACGACTCGACCCTCGAACTCGCCGGGATCCCGGTCGCCTACCTGCCGTATTTCGAGGCGCCGGACCCGACGGTGAAGCGCAAGACCGGCTTCCTGACGCCGCGCTTCGTCAGCACGACGGCGCTCGGCACCGGCGTGTCGATCCCGTATTTCGTGGACCTCGCGCCGAACTTCGACCTGACCCTGACGCCCACCGTGCTCAGCCGCCAGGGCCTCCTGGCGCAGGGCGAGTTCCGCCAGCGGGTCGACAACGGCTTCTACAACCTGCGCCTGTCGGGCATCTCGCAGACCACGCCTTCGGCCTTCCTGCCGAGCCCGCTCGGCGCCGGCGAGCGGGACTTCCGCGGCTCGGTCGAGTCCCGGGGCCGGTTCTACATCAACCCGCGCTGGCGCGCCGGCTGGGACCTCGTTGGCGTCACCGACAAGTGGTTCCTCGACAATTACCGGATCCGCAACCAGAACATCACCACGGAC
>NZ_JALNUL010000180.1:0-716 GCF_026540775.1 Methylobacterium sp. GC_Met_3 | reverse complement strand
GCTAGGTAGAGAACTCATACAACCATTTGCGCTCGCTTGCGTTTTCTTCCTGAGTTTGAGGTTTCCAGCGCAGGAGGATCGCGATGGCACGGTTGTTCTGGCTCTCGGATGAAGCCTGGGCGCGGATCGAGCCGCACCTGCCGCACGGCCAACCCGGCAAGCCTCGGGTGGACGACCGGCGGGTGATCAGCGGCATCCTGCATGTCCTGAAGGTCGGCTGCCGCTGGCAGGATACGCCCTCCGCCTACGGGCCCCACACGACGATCTACAACCGCTACAACAGGTGGTCGCAGCGCGGGATCTGGCAGCGGCTGTTTGCCAAGATCGCAGCCGCAGGCCCTGTTCCAGACGAGTTGATGCTCGATGCCACGCACGTGAAGGCCCACCGCTCGGCATCGGGTGGAAAAGGGGGGCCTGGAGCCAGGCCATCGGGCGCTCGCGCGGCGGCTTCACGAGCAAAATCCATTGCTTGGCCGATGGTCGTGGCCGACCGGTTGCGTTCGCCTTGACGCCCGGCAACGTGGCCGACATCAGCATGGCGCTGCCCCTGGTGCAGGCCGTGGTGCCGCCCAAGCGCCTGATCGCCGACAAGGCCTACGATGCGCAGAGCCTGAGAGATTGGCTCAAGAGCCACCGGGTGATCGCCACCATCCCGTCCACGGCCACCCGAACCGTCCCCTACAAGCACAGCCGGATCGCCTATCGGCGGCGCAATC
>NZ_JALNUL010000018.1:0-96779 GCF_026540775.1 Methylobacterium sp. GC_Met_3 | reverse complement strand
TTCGTTCCGGGCGGCGTCAGATTTTTTCGGTCCGGCCCCGCCGCTGCCGGTCAGTAGCCCTTCTTCACCTGCGCCAGGGCCGCGGTCAGGCCTTGCGCGACCCGCGCCCGTTCGTCCGGGCCGGCATCCCGCGCGACGAGCGCGTGCTGCCGGCGCGAGACCAGGGTCAGGCGCTGCAGCCCGTACTCGTCATCCTCCACCGTCTCGAGCTTGGTCCAGAGCGGGTTGAACCGCCACTCGCGCCGCTCCCCCCGATGGCTGACCCGGGCGAGGAGGATCTCGATCTGCGTGATCATCACCTCCTCGAAGGAGCCGCCACGCCGGACGCTCACCTTCAGCGCGGCGTAGATCGCCAGCATGTCGAGGCCGAAGAAGCCGGCGACCGGCCAGAACCCCATCCGCCACGCCCAGACCGAGACCGTGAGCGAGACGGCACAGCAGCCCGTCATCACCACCCGGAACCCGAGACGGCTCAGGGATTGATGCGGCCGGATGGTCGCCGCGAAGACGGGCCGGTCGATCGAATCGGGATCGAGGCCATACGGATGGACGGAAGGATTGCCGCTCGCCATGCGATCCATATAACGCAGCGATGCCCGCCAGAAAGCCACCGAATCCCGTGACGGATCGCGCCGGTCGCGGGCCTGCGAGGCGCGGCGGAGCCGCAGCTTCCGGCCGCCTCGCAGGCCCCGTCGGGCCGGCGGTCACCGCACAGGTGGACACCGCCCCCGAAGCGGTCGCCCCGGACATCCTCACCGAGATCTTCCGCCGGTTCCACGAGGCCGAGCCGGAGCCGAAAGGTGAGCTGCACTACGTCAACCCGTTCACGCTGCTCGTGGCCGTGGTGCTTTCGGCGCAGGCGACGGATCGCGGCGTCAACCTCGCCACCGGCCCGCTCTTCGCCGTGGCCGATACGCCCGAGAAAATGCTGGCCCTCGGGGAAGACCGAGTCCGCGACTTCGTTCGGACGATCGGGCTGTTCAACACCAAGGCCAAGAACGTCGTCGCACTCTCGCGCATCCTGGTCGACCAGCATGGCGGCGCGGTGCCGGCAAGCCTGGAGGCGCTTCAGGTGCTGCCCGGGGTCGGCGCCAAGACCGCGAGCGTCGTGCTGAACATCGCCTTCGGGGTTCCACGGATCGCCGTCGACACCCATATCTTTCGGGTCTCGAACCGGATCCCGCTCTTCATCGGGGCGACCACCGACAAGGTGCAGGCCGGGCTGGAGGCGATCGTGCCGGAGCCCTATCGTCTCCACGCCCATCACTGGCTGATCTTGCACGGCCGCTACACCTGCAAGGCGCGCAAGCCCGAATGCCTTCACTGCCGCATCGCGGATCTCTGTCGATACCCCTCCAAGACGACGGCGTGACGACATTCACGACACATGCGGGGCGCCCTCCGCAATCCCCCTCTGCGGGCTAACGCGTTGTGCTGGAAGCCCGGTTCGGCTAGTTTGCCAGCCGGTTGCCGGGGCTCTCGGGCAGAGGCCGTCCGGCTGCCCGACCTCGCGTTCGGTCGCCGCGCCGCGGATTCTCTCCTTCGTCGCGCACTAGGAGCCACGGCCCATGGACTTCCTCAAACCACGGTACACGCCTATGAACCGCCGCCGTCGCATCTACGAGGGCAAGGCGAAGGTCCTCTACGAGGGGCCCGAGCCCGGGACGCTCATCCAGCACTTCAAGGATGACGCGACGGCCTTCAACGCGAAGAAGCACGAGGTCATCGACGGCAAGGGCGTGCTGAACAACCGGATTTCCGAGTTCGTCTTCCAGCACCTCAACGATATCGGCGTGCCGACGCACTTCATCCGCCGGCTCAACATGCGCGAGCAGCTGATCCGCGAAGTCGAGATCATCCCCCTCGAGGTGGTGGTGCGCAACGTCGCGGCCGGCTCGCTGGCGACGCGGCTGGGCCTGGAGGAAGGCACCCAGCTGCCACGCTCGATCATCGAGTTCTACTACAAGAACGACGCGCTGAACGATCCGATGGTCTCCGAGGAGCACATCACGGCCTTCGGCTGGGCGACGCCCCAGGAGATCGACGACATCATGGCGCTGGCGATCCGCGTCAACGACTTCCTGTCGGGCCTGTTCCTCGGGGTCGGCATCCGGCTCGTCGACTTCAAGATCGAGACCGGCCGGCTCTGGGAAGGCGACATGATGCGCATCGTCGTCGCCGACGAGATCTCCCCGGATTCGTGCCGGCTGTGGGACATCAAGTCCTCCGACAAGCTCGACAAGGACCGGTTCCGCAAGGATCTGGGCGGCCTGATCGAGGCCTATACCGAAGTCGCCAAGCGGCTCGGCATCATGTCGGAGAACGAGAAGGTGCAGAGCGGCGGGCCGCGGCTCGTCCAGTAAGCCCGTTCAGGCGGGCCGGCGGATAGTCGCCGTGCCCGCCGGCGGGAAATGCCGGCGCAGTCGCGCATGGGTCGAGAGGTCCGGGTCGAAGCCCGGGTGATAATGGGGGTCCTGCGCCAGCAGCGGCCCCCATCGTGTTTTGAGCGCGGCAATCTCGCGCGCGTGCCGGGCGAGCGCCTCCGGGGTCCAGCGGCGGCTCGCCGCCTCGCGGTGATGCAGGACCGCCCCCGGGACCAGCAGCGTCCGGTAACCGGCCGCGTTGAGGCGCAGGCACAGATCCACGTCGTTGAAGTCGACCGCGAACACCGCGTCGTCGAAACCGCCGACAGCCCGGAATTTGTCCGCCTCGACCACCAGGCAGGCCGCCGTCACGGCTGAGACCGCGTGCGTGACTTGGAGCGCCGCGCGATAGCCCGGCGCATTGCCCGGGAAGTGGCGGTGCCCGTGGGTGACCAGCCCGCCGGTGCCGAGCACGATGCCGCCGTGCTGGATCCGGCCTTCGCCGTCGAGGAGCTTGGCGCCCACGGCACCGACATCCGGGCGCAAGGCCTCGCGGGCCATGAGGGTCAGCCAGTCGGGCTGGAACGCCTCGACGTCGTTGTTGATGAAGACCAGCAGCCGGCCCCGGGCGCGGGCGGCCGCGGCGTTGTTCATCGCGGCGAAGTTGAACGGCCCCGGACAGGGCACGACATGCCCCCTCCCCTGTCGCTCCAGATCCACCAGATAGGCCAGGGTCTCCGGTTCGCGGCTGTCGTTATCGCAGACCAGGATCTCGATGGACGGCCAATCGGTGCAGCCCCGCAGGCTGTCCAGGCAGGGGCGGAGCAGGTCGAGGCGGTCGCGGGTCGGGACGATCAGGCTGGCGAGCGGTGGCGGATCGGGGAGCGGATGCTCCACGCGCAGGAGCCCGTCCGCCGGGACGACGCGCGCCCCGGCCCGGCCGGTCCGATCGAGACGCGCCTCCACCACGCGGTGATGGATGAGCCCCCCCTCCCCTACTGTATGGAGCCCAGATCCCCCTCTCCCCGAACGCGGGGCGAGGGGATCGCCGTCCTCACGCCGGATCGATAAAATCTCCGGCAGGTGGCCGATGGCCCGGGGGCCGTGCCGCTCGGCGATGCGGAATGCGGCATCGGCCGGGCTCAGCGGATGGATATCCGGATCGAGGGCGGTCCGCCGATAGGCCAGGACCGGCCCGAGATAATCGAAGGCCGCGAGACGGTCAGCATCGAAGACCGGCGGCAGGAGCGGCCAGGCCGGGCCGCCCGCACGGTCCTGCGCGAGCGCGTCGCCGTAGAGCGCCTGAAGATCGGGCTCGGCGGCGAAAACGGCGGCGATCCGCGCCGGGGCGCCGGCCACGAGCACGCCGCCGATCAGGCGGAGGTCGTCGCCCAATCCGGCCCGAGCCGGCGGGAAGCCATCGAGGATCCGCGCCGGCACAGTGAGCCGATGATCGACGCCCACCAGCGCCGCCAGCCTCTGCCGGGCGCGCAGGCGCTTGCCCGTCAGTCGCGCCCAGAGGATGGCGCCGGCCTCCCGGGGATGGCCCAGAATCCTGCGCGCCGCGTCGGCGAGCCCCCGCCGGGATCGGCGGCGCGTCATTCCAGATCCTCGCCGAAGGTCGTGAGCGACAGGGCCGGATGGTAGAACGGATCGTGGCGGATCACGTCGCGCCAGCGCTCGGAGAAAAGCGCCGCTTCCCGCTCGAACCGGGCGCGCTCGGCGCCGATCGAGGGGCCGCGGCTCACGGATTCGAGATGCGCCAGGGTCGCATCCGGGGTCCAGACACTCTTCCAGCCGGCAGCCCCGAGCCGCAGGCAGAAATCGACGTCGTTGAAGTCGACCGGGAAGGTTGCGGCGTCGAAGCCGCCCACCGCGAGATACTTCTCCCGCGATACCGCCAGGCAGGCGGCCGTCACCGCGGAAACCTCGTGGGCGACGCGCAGACGCCCGAGATGGCCGGGCGTGCCGCCGGGACGCCGGCGCAGGATGTGGCCCGCCCGTCCGCCGAGCCCGACCACGACGCCGGCATGCTGCAGGGAGCCGTCACCGTAGAGGAGCTTGGCGCCCACGGCGCCGACCTCGGGCCGGCAGGCCTGCCGGACCATCGCGTCCAGCCAACCGGGCTCCAGCACGGCCACGTCGTTGTTCAGCAGCACGACCACGGCGCCCGACGCCAGGCCGACGCCGGCATTGACCATCGCGGCGAAGTTGAACGGTTGCGGGTCGATCCGGATGTGCACGCGCGGATCCCGGCGCAGGGTCTCGTAATGGGCCAGCACCGCGGGGTCGGTCGAGCCGTTGTCGATGATGATCAGCTCGATCGGGGCGTAGGTCGTCTCGTGCAGGACGCCGCGGCAGACGCGCGTGATCAGGTCGAGCCGGTCGCGCGACGGGATCACGATGCTGACCAGCGGCGCGGGATCCGGCAGCGGCCAGAGCAGCTGGACGGCGCCATCGCGGAGCGCGGCGGCCGGAACCTTCTGGCGGGCGTCGAGCGCCCGTGCCCGGGCGGGCGGGTCGAGGGGGTCGGCCGTATTGCGGGCGAGCGGACGCGCGACATGAACCACCCGCGCCCGCGCCGAGACGGCGGCGACCTCCAGGGCGAACTCCACCTGCGCCATCGAACCCAGGGGGGCCGGCAGAAACGCCGCCAGGAACGCATGCACCGCGAGCAGCGGCCGGCCGGGATAGCCCGTGGCCAGGGCGAGATCCGGGCTCCAGTCCGGCTTCAGGCGCGGCCTGCCGTCCGGCCCGATGGTGTCGCCATAGGCGAGGTCGGCGCCCTGAAGGGCGTGCGCCAGGAGCGCCAGGGCGTCGGGCTTCGGGATGTCACCCGGCCGCAGCAGGCACAGGGCCTCGGACCCGGCGACGAGATCCTCCGGACCGGCGCGTTCGTCCCAGCGCCGATGGATGGCTCGCGCGTCCGGCGTGTCGGGCAGCGCGCACTCCCAGGTCACGCAGATCGCCTCCGCGCGATGGGTCTGCGCCTGAAGGGCGTCCAGCGTGGCGGCCAGGGCCGCTGTCTCGCCGGGACGCGCGAGGACGAGGCAGCGGATCCGCAGGTTCGCGGGCGACGTGGAAACCGGCCGGGTTCGGGTGGCGGCCCAGGCATCGAACCCTCCGAGCGGCGTCACCGCGCAGGTGCCGCGCAGCGTGTCGCGATACCGTCGCTCCGAGCCGCAGGCCCGCTGGTAGAGCGCCCCCACGAAGCGCCAGGGGCGCCGCAGGAGACATTGCGCCAACACGCCGCCCTCGCGCCAGATACCAACACGCTCGAGCGCGAAGTCAGGGCCCGCACAGAGGCGGATCTCCCGGGCATCCGGCGGGATCAGGCCGAGCCAGTGTGCGACGCCGAGGGATGCCCCCGGCAGCACGAAATCCTGGGGCGCATCGTCGGAGCCGCGCAGGACGCGCAGGATCGGCCGGCGCGGTGCCACCACGGCGCCGTCCCGGTAGCTCAGCACGATCCAGCCGCTCGGATGGTCGGGAAGAACGAGGCGGCGGTCGAAGGCAGAATCGTCCGCCGGCTCCAGGCGGAAGCGGGTCGCGCGGCCGAACCGGAGACGGTCGCGCAGGCTGAGCGATGTACCCGGTTCGACGCGGCGCGCCGCGGCGTCACTGGGCAGCGTCGTCGCCTCCGCCCGGGGGCGCCTCGGCCACCGCCGGTTTCCGTCGGCGCGGCTTGGCGGCGGTCTTGCCGCCCGCACCCTTGGCGATCCCGCCCTTGCCCAACGCGCCGACCCCGACCGCGATATCGTAATCCGCCGTCATCGCGGCCGGAACGGCCAGCGGCTCGGCCACGATGGTCGCGAAGCCCTGCGCCTCGCCGGCTCCGACGGCCACGCCGGCGCGCTCGACGCGGCTCGAGATCACCTTGCCGTCGTGGCGGATCTGGAACGTGACCGGCACGTCGAACCGGCCCGGCGCCCCGGCTGGACCGAGCAGGACGTTCACCTCCACGCCGATCTTCACGGTGATCGAACCGTCCTGGAGCCGCGTGCACTCGCGGGCGAGGCGGCCCAAGGAGAATTGCGTGCGCACATTCGCACCCGCCATGGTCCGCGAGGCGGCGGCATTCTCGGCGACCTCGACTGGGGGACAGTAGGGCGGATCGAGGCTTTCGGCCTGCGAGGGCGGGACCGTGGTGCCGCCGAACTTGAACAGGTTGGAGAAGACGTTGCCGTCCTCGGCCCGGGCCGGCGCCGCGGCGAGCGCGGCAGCGAAAACCAGACCCGCCGCGGCGCCCCGGCATACGCCCCCGGATACGTTCCGACTTCCGATCATCGCACGGCTCCCGAACGGCCCCGTCATTTCAAGCTGTCGAACCCGGCCGCGAACCCCTTCATCGACAGCGGGATGCCGACACCCTCCTCGGGCGTCTGGAACACGATGAAGGTCGCTTGCGTGCCGCTCTTGAACTGGCGGATCAGACCGTCATCCATCACCACCTCGGCGACGCAGCCGGTGGTGAGACAACGGACGAACCCGGCCCGGCCGATATCGGTCTGGTCGATCTTCAGGCCGAGGCCCGAGGGCAGGAGCACGCCCAGCGGCGCCACGACCCGCAGCAGGTAGCCGCGGTTGTCCGCCGTCTTCAGCACGATGACCACCAGGGTGAGGTTCGGCCGGTCCTCGGCGGCGAGATACTGGACCAGCGCGCATTGCTCGGCCTTGGCGCCCGCGGGCGTCTCGCAGCGCAATTGCCAATCCTCGAAGGTCTTGCGCACCATGCCCTGCGCCATCGCGAGCCCTGCGGGAATGAGCGCCGCCGCGACGAGAGCGAGGAAGACCGGCAGCGCGGCGCGCCGGACCGCGTGCCGAAATCGAACGAGCTTCGGGTGAAGCAGCACCACCGATCCCTTCGGAACGCTCCGGCCGCGGACGGGCGGGAGCCGTACAATCGGGCGTGTTCGGACCATGGTCGGCCCCGCGCTGTCAAGCGATCCAGCCCTTGTGTTGCGCGGCAGCGCTATCCGAGCGGGAATGCAAGGCCTAGATAAGTCCCAGTCAGTCCTCAAGCGCCGGATCCTGTTGCCGTGATGCGTCCGCTCGCCCTTTCGGCCGCCTGCCTGATGGCCGCCCTCACGCAGGCCGGGGCCCAGAGCCTGCCGGTCGGCGAAACCACCTATGTCGAGCGTTCGCTCAATCGCTCCGACACACTGGTGATCGAGCACCCGCCGGTCGCGGTGAATCCGTACGGTCGGCGCGAGGGGCAGGCGGCGATCGCGGGCTACTGCCGGGACGGCGGCCTGATCCGCCGGCGCGACGCTTTCGGCAATCCGGTGATCATCCGCCAGCGCGAAATCTGCGACAGCGTCGCCCCGCGCACCCTCAATCCCGGCGAGGTCGATCCGCGGCCGACCTGGCCGGCCGACGCCGTCGCCCGCGAACGCGTGCTGCGCTCCAAGGGCTGAAGTCGCGCTGGCTCAGCCGTAGCGATGCAGGCTGGTGCCGTTGCGCTTCAGCCATGCCTCCGCGGCGTCCACGTTCGGGCAGAGCTCGCGCAGGAGCGTCCAGAACCGGGGTGAATGGTTCATCTCCCGCAGATGCGCCATCTCGTGGGCGACGAGGTAGTCGAGCACCATCGGCGGGGCCAGGATCAGGCGCCACGAGAAGTTCAGCTCGCCGCGCGCCGTGCAGGATCCCCAGCGGCTGCGGGTATCGCGGAGGGTCATGCGGACCGGCCGCTGCCCGAGGCGCGGCGCATAGCGCTCGACCGCCTCCGCGAGGTCCAGCCGAGCTTCCCGGGTCAGGAAGTCCCGTATCCGGCGCGCCACGTGGGCGGGCTCGCAGCCGACCGCGATTTCCGGCTCACCGGCGTCATTCTCGATGCGCACGCCGCCGCGGGCACCCCGCAGACTGACGCGATGCGGCTCGCCCCGCAGCGGTAGGCTCGCGCCCGGTTCGAAGATGACGCGCTCGGGCAGACGGGCGAGCCGCGCGGCGATCCAACCGGCATGACTTACGGCAAAACGCTGCGCGGTGTTCACCGCGGTCCGGTTCGGAAGCGTGATCACCACTTCGCCGGTGGCGGCTGAGACCCGGAGGGTGATGCGGCGCGCGGTCGGGCGCCGCCGGAGCGCGATGCGGAAGCGCGCGCCCTCGTGCTGGACCTCGAGATGATCTGGATCAGGGCGACGCAGCAGCGCGAGGGGCATGCCCGACTTCTAACGGGGGTCGAACCGGCGCTCCAGATCCCGGATCCCAGAATCTGATATCGGCCCCGAACGCGCCTCCACGGATGTCCGGAGCGCGGCGCCTCACCCGGCGAGCGCCCGGCTCCAGACCTCGGTCTCGGGGAGGACCAGGAGCGCGGCGGCAGCCAGCGCGATACCGTAGGGAATGCCGGTCTTCGCATCGTGCAGATGCAGGGCGAACGGCATGCGCGCGATGCGCATGGGCAGCGGATGTGCGCGCGCGAACAGAATGCCGAGCGTCAGGGCGCCGCCGAGGAGCGATGCGACGAGAAGATAATCGCCCAGCCCGTCGAAGCCGAGCCACAGGGCCGTTGCGGCCGCGAGCTTGGCGTCGCCGCCGCCGATGATGCCGAAGGCGAACAGCGTGAAGGTGGCCACGAGGATCACGGCCCCTGCGCCCAGGTGAAAGCCGATCTCGGTCCAGCTCATCGGGCCCGTCACCGCGAGCACCGCAAAGCCCGCCACCAAGGCGAGCGAGATCCGGTTCGGGATCAGCATGGTCAGAAGGTCGTTCGCTGCGGCGTAGGCCATCAGGAATGGGAACAGAACGAGCAGGCCGAAGCCCGCCAGCCCCAGACTCGCTATCGGAGAACTTGCAACGCCTGCACCGATCATCTCGGAGCCAACCTACGATGCTGATTGCCGGAAATGGCGCGGGGCCGGAACCACCCGACCCTCGGAACCCGTCTATGCACCCGTGACGGCCGCGGCGGCCGGTCGAGAGAGCCCCCGCCGGCTGACGCGCGACGGGGGCGGCTCGGACCTGCCGCAGATCGTGGCTGTAAGGTTCGACTTCTTACTGCAGGTTGCCGGAGATCTGGGTGAACTTGGCGGTCAGGTTGGTGCCGAGCGTCCGCAGAGCGGTGATGATGGCAACCGCCACCAGGGCCGCGATCATGCCGTACTCGATGGCGGTGGCGCCGGACTCGTCAGAGGCGAAACGGTTGAACAGGCTCTTCATGAGGGACGATCCTTCGATCAATTCTGTGCGACCAAAACTTACGCGATGACCGACGAAGAATTTTCAGGTCTCGATCGGCGGCTCGCACAACCTGCCGATTTCGCCTTGAAAATCGGTTAAACTCGATTTTGGTCGCACCGATATCTTCAGCAGACGCGAGCGTGGTGAAGGTTCAGTTTCGGGGATCGGCCGCGGATCCCGGCATCGCGCGTCGAACCGGGAGCTTGGACGTGCTTAGCGCTTCCTTCACCCGTGTCGCGTATCCACAGGTGCCGGGCGGAGGACCGTCCACCGACCGCTTCCTCGCGAGCCTCTTCGATGCACCGCACCCTGTCGCATGCGGGCCGAGCCGGCCTCCTCCTCCTGATAATGGGCGGCGCGGCAGCGGCCGGCCAGCCTGAGCCGCTGCCGGTGGTGACCGTGCTGGTGGATAACGCCAAGGTGATCCGCCTGCCGGAGAAGACCACGACGGTCATCGTCGGAAATCCGATTATCGCGGAAGTCACGCCGCAGAAGAACGGCGTGCTGGTGCTCACCGGCAAGAGCTTCGGCTCGACCAACCTGATCGCCCTGGACAATGCCGGCGCGATGATCGCCGAGACGATGATCCGCGTGGAGGCATCGCGCGACTCGACCATCATGGTGCAGCGCGGGCTCGACCGGGAATCCCTGTCCTGCACGCCGAACTGCCAGCCCGCCGTCCAGCTCGGCGACGCGGCGAAATATTTCGACGCGAGCAGTGGCCAGGCGGATTCACGGCGCAAGCTCGCCACGAGCAGCGCGGCGCCGGCGGGCGATCGCTGACGGCCGGCGACACAGCGCTTCCCTTCAGGCAGGATCGCCCGGCGAGTCACCGGTCCCTCAAGGGTCCCGGCGGCCGGGACACGGGAAGGAGATCCGAGCCGATGACAGCCGTGACGCACCACCCGCTCCCGCATGCCGTCGATCCCGGCCTGCTCACCGCCCTGCGCGGGGTCGCCACGGCGACAATCAGCGACTGTCTCGACCGCATGCCGGTCCTGTCGGGTCTGCGCCCGTTCCATCGCGGCGGTCAGCTGATCGGCACGGCCTTCACCGTACAGGTTCGGGCGGGCGACAACCTCGCCATCCATCAGGCCCTTGAGGCAGCCCGTCGCGGGGATGTGATCGTGGTCGATGGCGGCGGGGACAGCAGCCGGGCACTTGTGGGCGACATCATGAAGGCGATCGCCGAGAGCCGCGGCATCGCGGGCTTCGTCGTCGATGGGGCGGTGCGGGACACCGAGGCCTTCGCCGGTGCCGATTTCCCCTGCTACGCCCGCGCCGCGACGCCGCGCGGGCCATTCAAGACGGGACCCGGCGCGACCAACCTGCCCGTCAGCATCGGCGGCTGGACGGTGAACCCGGGCGACGTGGTGGTGGGCGATGCCGACGGGGTCGTTACCTTTCCGCCCGGGATCGTCCCGAGCCTGCGCGAGGCGGTGCGCGCGCAGGCGGCCCGGGAGGCGGAAGTCCTCGCACTGATCCGGTCCGGCCGCTACGATGGGCGCTACGCCCGGCCCTCGAACGGCTGAGGCGGTCCCACCTGATCGGCACCGGCCAGCCCCGCCAGAGCGTCGGCCGCGCCGTTCCGGTTCGTCGGCGCGCGGAATAGCCTAATCCCCACCGGGACATCCAGGGTTTCCGATCCGGACTTGCGGCCCGGACCGCCCGGGTGGACGATGACGCCATGGATTCCGGACCCCTCACCTACGCCATCGGCGACATCCACGGCTGCACAGCCCTGCTCGACGCTTTGCTGGAGCGGATCGCCGACCATGCCGGCGACCGCGCTCATAAGCTCGTCTTCCTGGGGGACTACATCGACCGGGGCCCTGATAGCGCGGAGGTGCTGCGCACCCTCAGCCGCCTCTGCTGGGCCGAGCCGGAACGCGTCACCTGCCTGATGGGCAATCACGAGCGCATGCTGCTCGACGCGCTCCACACGCCACAGGCCGCCGAGCGATGGCTGTATAACGGCGGGGACGCGACGCTCGACGCGTTCGGCGCGCACGAGGTCGCCGACCTGCCACGCGACACCCTCGACTGGATCGAGGGGCTGCCGACGCTACACGCCGACGCGGCACGCTGGTACGTCCATGCCGGCTTCCGGCCGGGGGCCGATATCCCGGATCCGGACGAGCACAACCGCCTCTGGATCCGCGAGCCGTTCCTGGAGAGCGACCACGACTTCGAACGGCACGTGGTGCACGGACACACGCCCCAGCGCAACGGCCGCCCGGAACGGCGCCGGTTCCGGACGAACCTCGACACCGGCGCTGTCTATGGCGGCGCACTGACGGCCGGGGTCTTTTCCGAGATGCAGGGATCCGCGGTGGATTTTCTGCAGGTGAGAGCGGCTTGATTAAGCCTTATCGGCTCGGAACGAGGCCGAGGCGGTCTTCGCCTGACTGTCGGGCCGGTGGCGGCCCATGAGATCAGCCAGACGAGCGCCGTTTCTCGGACAGGAGGAGCGACAGCGAAACCCGGGACGAGATCCATCATGCGAAGCGCCGCATCAGCGGCACGGGTGATCCGGATCGACGCTTCGCGACGGTGTCTGCTCGAATCCCGGGTCGAATGTGCTCCAAGCGTCCGGGAAAAGGGCCAGGCAAACCGACGCGACACGATACGTCGGAGCCGATCACACGACTGGACAGAGGACTCGTCAGCTCAGGTCGGCACCGGCACCAGCGCGCACAGCAACCCCACGAGCCAACCCCCCATCAACGCGAAACCGCCGGTGGGGGCAGCCATCGGGAAGAGCGGATGCAGGAGCCACGTGCGCACCGCGAGGTCGCCGCAGAACAGGATCAGGCCGAGGACCAGCAGCCCCGCCGCGCCTCTGGCAAGACCCGGCCGCGTCAGCCCGGCGGCACCGAGCCCGATCAGCGCCAGGATCGCGGGGGCGTGGAACAGCAGGAACTGCGCTGCCGTCTTCAAAGAATCGGCCCCGGGGATGTGCGCGGCGGCGGCGCTGAGCGCGACCCCGAGCAGACCGGCGAGGCAGGCGAGCGCAACGAGCGCGCGGTCGATCCCCGAAGCCCTCACACGCCGCGCTCCACCAAGAGCTTGGCGATCGCCGCCCGCAGCTCCGGCACGCCGGCATCGTCGCGACTCGACGTCAGGATCACCTGCGGATAGGCGGCCGGGCGCTTGGCGAGCCCCGCCTCGATCCCGGCGATGCGGGCGGCGACTTCGCCCTTCTTGAGGGAATCCCCTTTGGTCAGCACGACCTGATAGCTCACCGCGGCCTTGTCGAGCCCGTCGAGCACGTCGGTGTCGATCGACTTGAAGCCGTGCCGGGCGTCGATCAGCATGAACACCCGGGCAAGGTTGGCCCGACCTTTCAGATAGGCATGGATCAGCCGGGTCCAGGCCTCGACCTTAGCCTTCTCGACCGCCGCGTAGCCGTAACCGGGCATGTCCACCAGCGACAGGCGCTCGCCGATCCGGAAGAAGTTGAGCTGCTGCGTCCGCCCCGGCGTGTGCGAGGTCCGCGCCAGGGTGTTGCGCCCGGTCAGCGCGTTGATCAGGCTCGATTTGCCGACATTCGAACGCCCCGCGAAGGCGATCTCGACGCCCTCCATGGGCGGGATGCGGTCGAGGACCTGGGCAGCCGCGTAGAAGTCGGCGGCGCCGGCAAAGAGCAGGCGACCGGCCTCGGTGAGGTCGGCCGCGTCGTCGTTTGGTTCGGTCACGATGTGTCGTCCGTCAGCTGTTGCCGGTCAGCCCTGGCCCGTCAGCTCTTGGATGCGGCTGTCTTGGTGCCACCGCGCCGGAACGTCGATCGCAGGTTGTCCCACAGCTCCACCTTCACGCCGTTGCGGCGCATGATGATGTATTGCTGCGTCACCGACAGGGTGTTGTTCCAGGCCCAGTAGATCACGAGGCCGGCGGGGAACGAGCCCAGCATGAAGGTGAACACGATCGGCATGAAGGTGAAGATCTGCGCCTGGACCGGGTCCGGCGGCGCGGGGTTCATCTTCATCTGCACGAACATGGTCACGCCCATGATCAGCGGCCAGACACCCAGATGGACGAAGTCGGGCGCCGGGAAGGGCAGCAGGCCGAACAGGTTCACGATGCTCGTCGGATCCGGAGCCGCGAGATCGTGGATCCAGCCGAAGAACGGCGCGTGGCGCATCTCGATGGTGATGAACAGCACCTTGTAGAGCGCGAAGAAGACCGGGATCTGGATCAACACCGGCCAGCAGCCGGCAACCGGGTTGATCTTCTCCTTCTTGTACAACTCCATCGTGGCCTGTTGCTGCTTCATGCGGTCGTCCTTGTACCGCTCGCGTATGGCGGCCATCTCCGGCTGCACGGCCTTCATCTTGGCCATGGAGACGTAGGACCGGTTCGCGATCGGCAGGAACAGCAGCTTCAGGCAGAAGGTCACCACCAGGATCGAGACGCCGAAATTGCCGAACAGGTGGTAGAAGAAATCCAGAGCCCGGAACATCGGCTTGGTGATGAAGAAGAACCAGCCCCAATCGATCATCAGATCGAAGTGCTTGATGCCGAGGTCCTTCTCGTAGCCGTTGATAACGTTGACTTCCTTGGCGCCGGCGAACAGCCGCTGCGTCGCGGTCGCCGATGCGCCGGCGGCTAGGTTCACGGCGTCGCCGCGCACGCTGGCCTGATAGACGTTGGTGGTGCCGTCGGTCCGGTCAGTGAAGGCGCCGGTATAGGGCGTGTCCTGATCGGGGATCGCGGCTGCCGCCCAGTACTTGTCGGTGATGCCGACGAAACCGCCGCTCACGCCGGTCCAGGCCTTGCCCTTGGTGTTGGCGCCACCGTAGGCGCCCTCCTTGGCGAGCTTGTCGTAGGTGAATTCCTGCAGGCCGTCGTTGCCGAGATAGCCGATCATGCCCTCATGCAGGACGTAGTAGCCCTGAGTGTGCGGCTTACCCCAGCGGGAGACCAGGCTGTACGGGTAGAGCGTGATCTCGCCCGAGCCCTTGTTCTCGACCTCGTCCCGGATCGTGAACATGTACTTGTCGTCGACCGCGATGACCCGCTTGAAGACGAGGCCGGCGCCGTTGTCCCAGGTCAGGGTCACCGGCATGCCGGGGGAGAGCGTCTTGCCGTCGCTGGTCCAGAGGGTGTCGTTGGTGGGCAGCGGTCCGGCGTTGGCGCCGACCCAACCGAACTCGGCGTAATAAGGCGTCTCGGTCCCGGCGGGCGAGAACAGCACGATCTCGGGGCTCTTGGGATCGATGGTCTCATGGTAGTTCTTCAGCGACACGTCGTCGACGCGGCCGCCCTTGAGGGCGATCGAGCCCGAGATTGCCGGGGTCTCGATCCGGATCCGCGGCGAGCGGGTCAGCGCCGCCTCACGGGAGACAGGTCCACCCTGCGCGGTCGGCAGCGTACCGGGGACCGGCGCGGCAGGGCCGCCCTCCTTCGGGGATGGCGAGGGCACGCCGTCCGGGGTCACGCCCGGGGGCTGCTGCTGCTGCGCGGCCTTGTTCTGCGCCTCGATCAGCCGCTGCTGCTCCACGCGCGGGCCGGCCACGAAGTACTGCCACCCGAGCAGCACCAGCAGCGACAGGCCGATGGCCACGAACATGTTCGTCTTGTCATTGCCCATCAGGGACACCGCCGCACGCGTTCGGAGTGACGTCAGGGCGGGCGCCGGTCGCATCGGACCCGCGCGCGCCTGTGATTCGAGGACCTCTGCCGCGCCCATACGACGGGCCGATGTCGGCTTGGCCGGACGGCGCGGGCTGGCCCGCATCGAGCGGGAGAGGTGTGGTCGTGGAAGGCCGATCGCCAGATTTGCCAGATCGCTTACCGCGGCCCTGGCCGGGCGGCCGGGGGGCGGCCAGGCGCGTCACCGTGGGGAGCGCGCGCCGTAGATCCTCGGCGAGGGTCTCGAAGGGCGCGTCGAGCGCGGGGCGGCGGGCGATCAGCACGATATCGGCCGGCAGGCACGCGAGGTCGCCCGGGAGATCGGTCGCGACCAGGGCCACGACGGCGCGCAGGCGACGGCGGATGCGGTTGCGCTCCGTCGCGTGGCCGACCCGCTTCGTGATGGTGAAGCCGAGCCGGAGGCCGGGCGGTCCGTCCGCAGGCCGGAGACGGCCCTGGGCGCTCATCCGCTCGGTGTGGAAGCGGCGCCCCTCGGCCGCCGCCAGGAAGTCGGGTCGTTTCGTCAGCCGCTCGATCGTCGCCATCGATGGTCCGATCCCGGCCAATCCCATCCCCCGCGGCACGGCCGCGAAGGGCTATCCGGCCTTTAGGCCGACAGCTTCTTGCGGCCGTGGGCGCGGCGGCGTGCAATCACCTTGCGGCCACCGGCGGTGGCCATGCGCGCACGGAAACCGTGGCGGCGCTTACGAACGAGCTTGCTCGGCTGGTAGGTTCTCTTCATGGCTCAGAGCCTTCAAAGGTCGAGGCGCGCTCGCGGGCAGCTGATGCTGCACTCGACCTTCACGCGTCCTGGTTGTTTAAAAACACGAAGGGCGCCGAGGCGGGGCGCCACGTCGCGAGTGGCGGGCTTATGGCGGATGGGTCCGGCGAAGTCAACGTTTCGCGGGGCTCAATGACCCTCGAATTGCATGAGGGTGCGCACCTCGACGCCCATATCGCGCAGGCGTTGCGCGCCGCCGATCTCGGGCAGGTCGATCACGAAGCAGGCCGCCACGATCTCGGCGCCGATCTTCTGGAGCAGATTGACGGCCGCCGTCGCGGTGCCGCCCGTGGCGATCAGGTCGTCGACCAGCAGCACCTTGTCGCCGGGCTTCACCGCATCGACGTGAATCTCGATCTCGTCGGTGCCGTATTCCAGCGCGTAGGCGATCGAGACGGTCTTGTGCGGGAGCTTGCCCTTCTTGCGGATCGGCACGAAGCCCGAGGACAGCTGGTGCGCGATGGCGCCGCCCAGGATGAAGCCCCGCGCCTCGATGCCGGCGACCTGCTGGATCTGCCCGCCCGCGTAGGGGTGGACCAGCGCGTCCACCGCCCGCCGAAACGCCCGCGGGTCGCTCAGCAGGGTGGTGATGTCGCGGAAGATGATGCCGGGCTTCGGATAATCGGGAATCGAGCGGATCGACTCCTTCAGCGCGACGTGGCGGCGGGCTTCCATGCGTTCGGCCTTCCGTGAGGAACCGCGGGCTTAAAGCAGAAGCCCGACGCCCTGACCAGTTTTCTGCGACTCAGGCCGCCTGGACCTTCTTGAGGAGGGCGACGAGTTCCCGGTGCAGGCCCTCGTTGCCGGCAGCGACCGAACGCGGCGCCAGCGGCTCGGCCGCACCGTCCGCCGAGGTCACGAAGCCGCCCGCCTCGCGCACGAGGATCACGCCGGCGGCAAAGTCGTAGGTCTGGAGGTCGCGCTCCCAGTAGGCGTCGAGGCGCCCGCAGGCGACATAGGCCAGGTCGAGGGCCGCCGAACCCATTCGGCGGGTGCCGCCGGCCACCGCCATGACGGCACCGAGCTCGCGCAGCAGGCGCGGATGGCTACCGCGACCGAGATAGGGTGTGCCGTAGCCCACCAGAGCGTCGGTCATGTCCTGGCGGCCGGAGACGCGCAGGCGCCGGTTGTTGAGATAGGCGCCCTTGCCGCGCTCGGCCACGAACAGCTCGTCCTTGATCGGATCGAAGATCACGCCGGCCACGATCTGGCCCTCGCGCTCCAGACCCACCGAGACCGCGAAATGCGGCACGCCGTGGAGGAAGTTCGAGGTGCCGTCGAGGGGATCGACATGCCACGTGTGGCTCTTGTCGGTGCCCTCGATGAGGCCGTTCTCCTCCAGCACGAGGCTGTAGCCGGGGCGCGCCTTCATCAGGGCGTCGCGCACCACCTCCTCGGCCTTGCGGTCGGCGGCCGAGACGAAGTCGCCCGGGCCCTTGCGCGAGACCTGCAGGTTCTCGACCTCGCCGAAGTCGCGGCGCAGACCGCGGGCGGCCTTGCGCACGGCATCGACCATCACGGTCATGAGGGGTGAGGAGATCATTTCTTCGAGACTTTTCGCGAGGACGGGTTGGCGCCTTCGTTACAGGGGCGCGCCGGAAAAGACGAGATGGGGGCGGGAGATGGGCGGGGTGCCGGCGCGGACAAGCTGCATCGGATGGCCGGCGCGGCGCGGGTCCCCCCTCCCGCGGGGGTTTACGATATTCCCGTTTCACGGGCCGCGATGCGCCCTCCCCCCCTTGCGGGGAGGATTTGGAGGTGGGGTGGTGCAGAAGGCACCGCTGCGCCTATTCCTGAATTACCCCCACCCCTGACCCCTCCCCGCAGGGGAGAGGGAAAAGCGCTCGTCTTTCAAAGCGTTGGCGCAGACCGAGAAGTGTAAATCCGCTAGCCCGCACGGGAGAGGGGGTCGATCGCGCTTTGTCGGCTGCGTCGAGATCTCGGAAAAAACTACTCCGCCGCCTCGACGAACACCGTCCCGGCCCGCGGCAGGTCCAGCGTCTCCCAGGTCTCGGTCAGCGCCGCCGCCAGGCGCGCGATGTGCGCCGCATCGTGGAAGGGCGAGGGCGTGATCCGCAGGCGCTCGGTGCCGCGCGGCACGGTCGGGTAGTTGATCGGCTGGATGTAGATCGCGTGGCGCTCCAGCAGGTGGTCGGCCGCCGCCTTGCACAGTTCCGCGTCGCCAACCATCACCGGGACGATGTGGGTTTCGGTCTCCAGCACCGGCAGACCCGCCGCGCTGAGCGCCGCCTTGGTGGCCGCTGCCTGGCGCTGGTGCGCCTCGCGCTCGACGCTCGAACGCTTGAGGTAGCGCACCGAAGCCCGGGCGGCCGCTGCCACCGCGGGGGGCAGCGCGGTCGTGAAGATGAAGCCCGGCGCGAAGCTGCGCACCGCGTCGCAGATCGCCGCCGAGGCCGTGATGTAGCCGCCGACACAGCCGAAACCCTTGGCCAGCGTGCCCTCGATCACGTCGACCCGGTGCATCACTCCGTCACGCTCGGCGATGCCGGCACCGCGCTCCCCGTAAAGGCCGACCGCGTGGACCTCGTCGAGATAGGTCATCGCCCCGTAGCGATCGGCGAGGTCGCAGATCGCGCCGATCGGCGCCACGTCGCCATCCATGGAATAGACCGACTCGAACACGATCAGCTTGGGCCGGTCACCGGCCTCGCGCAGCAGCGCCTCCAGATGCTGGAGATCGTTGTGCCGAAAAATCTTCTTTTCGCATCCCGAGTGGCGGACGCCCTCGATCATCGAGTTGTGGTTGAAGGCGTCGGACAGGATCAGGCAATCCGGGATCAGCTTGGCGATGGTCGAGATGCCGGCTTGGTTGGAGACGTAGCCCGAAGTGAAGACGAGGCCGGCCTCCTTGCCGTGCAGGTCGGCCAGCTCGCGCTCCAGATCGACCAGCGGCGAGTTGTTGCCCGCGATGTTGCGGGTGCCGCCCGCGCCGACGCCGCAGCGGGCGGCGGTCTCGGTCATGGCGGCCACCACCTCCTTGTGCTGGCCCATGCCCAGATAATCGTTGGAGCACCACACGGTGATCTCGGCGGTCTTGCCGTCGGGCTGGCGCCACTTGGCGGTCGGGAACCGGCCGGAGATGCGCTCGATATCGGCGAAGACACGGTAGCGACGCTCACCGTGGAGTTGATCGAGGGCGCCGCGGAAGTAGCGCTCGTAGCCGGACCTGGCGCGCGTCGAGCCCGTGGGGGCGAGCATCGGGCTGGGCATCCGGGTCACGGTCATCGAGCGTCCTTCGCGTGTTCGGCCGCGCGGGCAGCGCCATCTGGCGCCGGGGTCCCGCGATCAAGGTCCGGCCTCGGTCAGTCCTTCGCGTGAGGGGGCAAGATACGCGCGGATCTGGAATTGGTTCAAGGTAAGGTTCCGGCATCTCTGCCCTGCATCCGTTGAGAGGGCGGGCCGAACGCGCTAGCGTTGCACCGGTCTCGTACGCCTCAATAGGGTGCCCATTCCTTGCGCCTCCCTCTCTCGTCCTTCGCCACCGGCGTTTTTCGCCGCGCCGGGTCTCCCCCGTCTTCCCGGCGACGAAGGGTCGCGCGGTGACGGACGGCAAGAACGTCCGCGCCGAACGGCTGAAGGCCGCACTCCGGGAGAATCTACGGCGCCGGAAGATGCAGGGCCGGGGACGCGCCGAGGCACAGCCGGCGGCCGACGCGGATCAGACCCGCGGGAATAACGCCGACTCGAGCGGTCCTGATTCCGACAAATCCGGTCTATAGGCCACGGCCAAGTCTGGGCGCTGCGGCGCCCGCGAGGATTACGACCGGCCGCGCGCCAGGAGGCGCGCCGCCCGAGGACACACCATGGACCGCATCCACATCATCGGCGGCGTGCCGCTCAACGGCATCATCCCGATCTCGGGCGCCAAGAACGCGGCGCTGCCACTGATGATCGCGAGCTTGCTCACCGGCGAGACGCTGGAGCTGATCAATGTGCCGCGGCTCGCCGACATCGCGGCGCTGACGCGGATCCTCGGCAATCACGGCGTCGACCACATGGTGGTCGGAAAGCGCCCGGGGCAGACGACGGAGACCGGGCAGACGATCCGGCTCAATGCGTCCAACGTCATCGACACCACCGCACCCTACGAGCTGGTCTCGACCATGCGGGCGAGCTTCTGGGTGATCGCCCCCCTGCTCGCGCGGTTCGGGGAGGCGAAGGTCTCGCTGCCGGGCGGCTGCGCCATCGGAACCCGGCCGGTCGATCTGTTGCTCATGGCGCTGGAAAAGCTCGGCGCTGAGATCGAGATCGACGCGGGTTACGTGGTCGCCCGCACGAAGAACGGCCTGCGTGGCGCCGAGATCGCCTTCCCCAAGGTGACGGTCGGCGGCACCCATGTGGCGCTGATGGCCGCCGCGCTGGCCTACGGCACGACGGTGATCGAGAACGCCGCCCGGGAGCCCGAGGTGGTCGACCTCGCCGAGTGCCTGAACAAGATGGGCGCCAAGATCCGCGGCGCCGGCACGCCCCATATCGAGATCGAGGGCGTGGCGCGGCTCGGCGGCGCCCGGCACGCGGTGCTGCCCGACCGGATCGAGACCGGCACCTACGCCATGGCGGTGGCGATGGCGGGCGGCGACGTGGTGCTCAAGGATACCCGGGCCGAATTGCTGCACGCGGCACTCGACGTCCTATCCACGACGGGCGCCGAGATCAGCTCGGTCGAGGGCGGCATCCGGGTGCGCCGCAACGGCGCCGGCATCGCGGCGGTCGATGTCACCACGGATCCGTTCCCGGGCTTCCCCACCGATCTGCAGGCGCAGTTCATGGCGCTGATGACGCTCGCCAAGGGCCAGTCGCATATCCGCGAGACGATCTTCGAGAACCGGTTCATGCACGTGCAGGAGCTGGCCCGCCTCGGCGCGAAGATCCGGCTGGACGGCGACCTCGCCATCGTGGAGGGCGTCGAGCGGCTGAAGGGCGCGCCCGTGATGGCCACCGACCTGCGCGCCTCGGTGTCCCTGGTGATCGCCGGGCTCGCCGCCGAGGGCGAGACCCAGATCAACCGGGTCTACCACCTCGACCGCGGCTTCGAGGCCCTGGAGGCCAAGCTCGGCCGCTGCGGCGCGCAGATCGAGCGGGTGCGGGCGTGAAGCCGACCTGCCCTCCGCTGACGACGCAACACGCCTTACGCAACGTCTTGTTCCCAAGGCGGGAACAAGATAGCTTTCGGGTGTGAACGTCGTAGCGCGCTCCGCCCTGGTGGCTTTCTGGAAGCGGTATCCTCGGTCGGAGGTGCCACTCAGGACGTGGTACGATCAGGTTACGAAGGCGCAGTGGACCGGCCCCGCCGGCATCAAATCGGCGTTCGGCAGTTCAGTCGATCTATCGGCGACAATCGAGTCATCTTCGATATAGGCGGCAACAAATACCGTCTGATCGTCAGAGTGTCTTACACATACAAGGCGTGCCAGATTAAGTTCATCGGCACCCACAGCGAGTACGATTCCGTCGATCCGCTCATCGTGGAGGTCAGATGATGCAGGAAACCGCGGATACGACGCAGCAGGCAAGACCGGTTGAGAATGTCAGACCCATCCGCACGCCTGCGGATCACCGCTGGGCGCTCGCGGAAGTCGATCGCTACTTCACGCAGGAGCCCGCCGTCGGGACACCCGACGGCGACCGATTCGAGGTTCTTTTAACTCTGATCGCCGCCTACGAAGACCAGAATTTCCCGATCGCGGCGGCCGATCCGGTCGAGATCCTGCATTTCGCCATCACCGATATGGGCCGCTCGCAAAGCGAGTTGGCCCACCTGCTTGGCTCGCGGGCGCGCGCATCCGAGATCCTGAACCGGAAGCGGGCGCTGAGCCTGGGCCAGATCCGGGCGATCAGCGCGGCCTGGAACCTGCCGATCGCGTTGCTCGCAGCCCCTTACCGCCTGGAAGACGACGCGGCCTGAGCGAGCGCCCGGCCGGCCGGATCCCTTCAGTCGCCGATCTGCCCACGCTTGTAGCCGAAGCCCGGGATCTCGCAGCCGCAGGACGCGCCGGGCGGCCTGGCCGGCGCCGGGCAGGTCCCGCGGGATGTGATGCAGCTGCTGTCGTCCCACCGGCGGCGCGCGTCGGGGTCCCGATACCGGGGTCGATCATAGGCGCCGTAGGGCGGCGGAGGGGGCGGCGGCGGAGGGGGCATGTTCCAGTCATCGTCCGCCGGCGGCGGCGGGGGCCGGTGGCGCAGCCTGGGCGCGTACTCGTAGCGGCCCGGCCCGGACTCCCCATACATGTAGACGTTCGCATCCGGCCCGACCTGCGCGCTTGCCGGGCCGGCGAGCGGCATAGCCAGTATCAGGGCGGCCAAGGCCGCATGCGTGATCCGCTTGTCCATCCCATCCTGCCTCGACTCGCCGGTCGGGATCCTGCGCGCCGGTGCTGGCGCGAACCTGTGCCGCGGTGACGTCGCGGTGGGATCGTGATCATGGCTGCGGCCGTTGCCCCGGCGGGGTGGTGCCGCTACCTACGCCCTGCCGCGCATTCCCGCTCTGCGCCCCCGCTGCTCTCCCACCCGCGCATCCCGTGTTCCCGAGGACCCTGTCATGGAGCTGCTCAGGCTCGCCGCCCTCGACGCCGAGGACCTGACCGTGATCTCCGCGCATCTTCAGGACGCGATCCTGCGGCCGGAGGATCTGACCTACCTCGCCGGCGAGCAGCGGTTCCTGATGGTCGCCCGGCGCTTCGACTGGACGCCCGACGTGCCGCCCCGGCGGCGGCTGGCCGGGCTGCACATCGAGCGCGTCCTAGCCGTGAAGACGCGGGGTCTCAGCCAGGACGACGCGATGCCCATGAGCCTGCTCGCCTTGACCTTCACGCCGACCGACACGCCCTCGGGCCTGATCGATCTCGTCTTCTCCGGGGGGGCGGCGGTGCGGCTGGAGGTCGAGTGCATCGAGGTCCGGATGAAGGATCTCGGCCCGGTCTGGGAGGCAGCCACACGACCCGGCCACGATGTCGACCGGCCGGACGTGGCCCCCGGCACAGCGGCCTGACAGGAGACGGAGAAGTCTGATGGTCCGGCTCGATAGCAGCGATCCGCATTTTGCCGCCGATTTCGCGCGGCTCCTCACGGTCAAGCGCGAGATCGCCGAGGACGTGGACGAGGCCGTGCGCGGCATCATCGGTGACGTCGTCGCCCGGGGCGATGACGCCCTGGTGGATTATACGCGGCGCTTTGACCGGCTCGGCCCGGACTTCGCGGCCGCTCACCTCCGGGTGACCGAGGCGGAAATCGCCGCGGCGGTCGAGGCCTGCCCGTCCGAATCCCTGGACGCCCTGCGCCTCGCCGCCGAGCGGATCGAAAGCTTCCACGCCGCCCAGAGGCCGACCGATCACCGCGCCACCGACGCGCTCGGCGTCACCGCCGGCTGGCGCTGGACGGCGCTGGAATCGGTCGGCCTCTACGTCCCGGGGGGGACGGCGAGCTATCCCTCTTCGGTGCTGATGAACGCGCTCCCGGCCCGGGTCGCCGGCGTACCACGCGTCGTCATGGTGGTGCCGACCCCGGACGGTCAGATGAACCCGCTGGTGCTCGCCGCCGCGCAGCTCGCCGGCGTCCACGAAGTCTACCGGGTCGGCGGCGCTCAGGCGGTGGCCGCCCTCGCCTACGGCACCGCCACCATCGCGCCGGTCGCCAAGATCGTCGGCCCCGGCAATGCCTGGGTGGCGGCGGCCAAGCGCCGGGTGTTCGGTCAGGTCGGCATCGACATGATCGCCGGTCCCTCCGAGGTGCTGATCCTGGCCGACGGCCACGCCAACCCGGACTGGATCGCCGCCGACCTCCTGGCCCAGGCCGAGCACGACGTGGCCGCCCAGGCGATCCTGATCACCGACAGCGCCGAACTCGCCGGGGCCGTCGAGGGGGCCGTCGAGCGGGCGCTGACAACCCTCCCCCGCCGCGAGATCGCCCGCGCGAGCTGGCGCGACTACGGCGCGATCGTGCGCGTGCACGATCTCGAAGAAGCGGTGCCCCTCGTCGACCGGCTCGCACCGGAGCACCTCGAGATCGAGACGCAGGATGCCGAAGCGCTGGCCGCCAAGATCCGCAACGCAGGGGCGATCTTCCTTGGCTCGCACACGCCGGAGGCGATCGGCGATTACGTCGGCGGTCCGAACCACGTCCTGCCCACCGCGCGCTCGGCCCGATTCTCGTCGGGGCTCGGGGTGCTGGATTTCATGAAGCGGACCACGATTCTCGCCTGCACGCCGGAGAGCTTGCGGGCGCTCGGCCCGGCGGCGATAAGCCTCGGCCGGTCGGAGGGCCTGGAGGGGCATGCCCGCTCCGTCGCGATCCGGTTGAACCTGTGAAGGGATGGGGATGGCGGAGAAGCAGCGTGGGCCGAACCGCCTCGCGAAGGTGAGCCTCGATGAGGCCTCCATCGCCCGCGGCAACCCGGATCAGGAGCACGAGCGGGCGATCGCGCTGTTCGACATCCTGGAAGACAATGCCTTCACCATCCCGGGTCGGGAGGGGCCCTATGCGCTGACGCTGGGGCTGGTTGAGAACAAGCTGTCCTTCGCGATCACCACGGTGGACGGAGAGCCGGTGATCACGCACCTCCTGTCGCTGACGCCGTTCCGGCGGGTGATCCGCGACTACGAGATGATCTGCGAGAGCTACTACAACGCGATCCGCACCGCCTCACCCTCGCAGATCGAGGCGATCGACATGGGCCGGCGGGGCCTGCACAACGAGGCGTCGGAGACGCTCAAGCACCGCCTCGAGGGCAAGGTCGATCTCGACCACGACACGGCGCGCCGCCTGTTCACCCTGATCTTCGCCCTGCACTGGAAGGGCTAGGGCGCCTTCCGCGCCGACCGGCGATGGCGGAGCCCCCTCCAGAAACCACTCCGAAGAAGCGGCGGGTCCAGTCCGTCCTGTTCATGTGCAACTACAACGCCGTGCGCTCGGCGGCCGCGGAGGCGATCGCGCGCGCCTATTTCGGCAAGTCGACTTACGTTCAGTCGGCCGGGGTACGCTCCGGCGAGCCCACCGACCCATTCATGATCGCGGCCCTCGACGAGATCGGGATCGACGCGAGCCGGCACCGCCCCCGCACCATCGAGGAGTTGGAGGATTGGGAGGGTCTGAACTTCGACCTGATCATCACCCTCGCGCCGGAGGCGCATCACCGGGCGCTCGCCTTGACCCACACGCTCGCGGCCGATGTCGAGTACTGGCCGACCGCGGACCCGACGCTGGTGCAGGAAGCCTCCCGCGAGCAGAGACTCGAGGCTTACCGAGATGTCCGCGATGGTCTGACCCGGCGGATCAAGGCCCGTCTGAAGGCTGAGCGATGACAGGCCCGGCTGCTTGCCCGCTTCTGGAGACGGGCATGCAGGCACCACTGGTGAGGCGCGCTCTCCTCCGCCGAACCGAAAGCGACTTCGGCAGAGCGCGCTTTAGCCGGGAATGCTGATCAGCCAGGCGCGGATGCGGCCAGCCAGCAGCGGCCGGGCGCGGGCGACGTCTTCGTCGTCGAGGAGCGGAGAACCCGTCAGTGCGGCGAGATAAGCCTCTTCGGGGGCCCGGCAGGCCTGAAAGGCGGCATCCGCCGCGAGATCCCGTGCGGTGAGCACGGACTGGATCCGGTAGTTGCGGGCGAGGCAGTCGCGCCACAGAGCGTGTCGCGTCGCGGTCTCGCCCGTCGCCTGCGCCGGGCAGGCCATCGCGACGACGAGCACGGCCATCAGGAGCGGAACCGGCGAAAAGACGCGGGGTTGCGGCATCGATCAGACACTCCGGACCTGACCAGAGTGCCGCAGACGCGGTTAGCGCCCGGTTAACACGCACCCTGCTCCGCCGCGGAACCACCGTTTAAAAACCGGCCTGGTTGTCACCGCTCGGGTCCCGTCGAGAGCCGTCTCAGCGGTTCGCGGTCGTGACCGGGGAGGTGACGCCGCCGAGCGACACCCAGGCGACCGCATCCTGGCTCTCGCGCTTGATGAACACGTAGCCGGTCTTGTGCCAGGGCAGGATCGCGTTGGTCTTGTTGTCGAGCACCAGATCGCCCCGGTCGGTGATCAGGGTCAGCACGGCGTGGCCCTCGCCCTTCTCGTCGATCACCACGGTCATGCGCATCGCCCGGCGCGGCAGCCCGGCCTCGGCCAGCAGGTGGCGCTTGAGCAGCTGGAAGTCCTCGCAGTCGCCGATGCCGTCCTCGGCCAGGTCCCAGCGGTCGGCCACGTGCAGGTGGTCCTGATCGGTCATCGGCTCGATCGCCTTGTTGACCCGCCGGTTGACCGACACGATCGTCGCCCAGGTGGCGGGCGTCAGGCTGATACGCGCCGGCTCGGTCCGATCGACCACGCACTCGGAGGCGTAGCCCTGGCAGAACGTCACCCAGGCCGCGATCGGCTTCGCATCGCCCAGGGTCGTGCCGCCGACCTCCGTGGGCAGGCTGGCGAGGGTCTGGGCCTCGGCCGTGGCGGCGAGACCGAGCAGCGCCGCAGCACCGGCCAGCGCCCCCCGAACCATCCTGAAAAGCCCCGCGCCCATCGAACCCGTCCCCGTTGTCGAGGCCAGAATTGCGCCGCAGAGCCTCCGCGGCGCTGAAAGCGATGCGCGCAATTTTATCGATTCGCCGACGCGCCCGAGGTCCTGCGTGACAGCGTCGACGGGTGGCTTGGGAAGCTCGGCAAATCCGCAGGATCGGCTTCGGGAAGCGGAAACCTTGAGGGTTCGTTCAGGGGCCGAGGAGCTTCACGAAGGCGACGCCGGCTCCGAAGAAGGCAGCACCCGCCGTCATCCCGGCCAGGGCGACCTTCCACGGGGCGAGCGCCCGCTCCCGCTCAAGCTTCGCAGCTTCGGCCATCAGCGTCTTCTGCTCGGCGACGAATTTTTGTGACTCGTCCATCGCACGGAAAACCCGTGTGATCTGCTCAGCAAGATCGAGAGAGTCCGGCGTAGAGGTCTCGGCCATCGGCCCTGATTCGCAAGCGTTCCGATACTCATAACCTGAGCGCCGCGAGACGCGACGGCAAGGGTTGCCGCCTCACCCCGCTGTCTGGTCGAGCTTGCGCTCCGCCTCGCCCTTCAGCTCGGGAAAATCCGTCTGCGTGTAGGCCCGGCCCCGATGCGGATCCTCGGTGATGCCCGCATGCTCCAGGCGGCGCAGCTGCACCCGGCGGATCTTGCCCGAGATGGTCTTGGGAAGCTCCGTGACGAATTCCAGCCCGCGCAGGCGCTTGAAGGTCGCGAGCCGCGCGTTGGTGAAGCGGAAGATGTCGAGGGCCGTCTCTGGACCGGCGGAGGCGCCGGCCACCAGCGACACGTAGGCCTTCGGGATCGTGTGGCGCATCGGATCCGGCACCGGGACCACCGCGGCTTCCGCCACCGCCGGGTGCTCGATCAACACGCTTTCCAGCTCGAACGGGCTGATCCGGTAGCCGGAGGATTTGAACACGTCGTCGGCCCGGCCGACGAAGGTGAAGCAGCCCTCTCCGTCCACGAAGGCCACGTCGCCGGTGCGGTAGAGGTCGCCCTCCGCCCCCGACAGGTGGCCCTGGCCGTCGTCATAGCCCTGCATCAGGCCCGCGGGGCGATGCGCCCCCAGTTCCAGGCAGACCTCGCCCTCGGAGGCCGGCTGGCCATCGGCGTCGAGCACGCGCACCCGATAGCCCGGAAGGGGACGGCCCAGCGCCCCGGGCACCACCGGCTGGCCGGGTGAGTTGGCCATCAGCGCTGTGGTCTCGGTCTGGCCGTAGCCGTCGCGGATCGTGAGGCCCCAAGCGGTCTTCACGCGCTCGATCACCTCGGGATTCAGCGGCTCGCCGGCCGCGCAGACCTCGCGTAGGGCGAGTCGCTTCCCGGTCAGATCCTCCTGGATGATCATCCGCCAGACCGTCGGTGGCGCGCACAGCGTGGTCGCGCCGGTGCGCTCCAGCTGCGTCAGCAGCGCGGCGGCGTTGAACGGTGCTTGGTTGATCACCAGGATCGTCGCGCCCGCGTTCCAGGGGGCGAAGAACGACGACCACGCGTGCTTGGCCCAGCCCGGCGAGGAGACGTTGCAGTGGATGTCGCCGGGCTGGAGCCCGAGCCAGTACATGGTCGAGAGCGCCCCGACCGGGTAGGAGCGGTGGCTGTGGCGCACGAGCTTCGGCTTCGCGGTGGTGCCGGAGGTGAAGTAGAGGAGCAGCGGATCCTCGGCCCCGGTCGGCGCGTCCGGCGCGAAGGTGTCGGGCGACCCGAACGCGTCGTCATACGCGCCCCAGCCCTCCGTCGCGGGGCCGGTGACGATGCGGATCGCATCCCCCGTGTCGAGACCGGCGAAGCGCGCGATCTGCTCCGGCCCAGCGACGATCGCCCGGGGGCGGCCGCGGGCGAGGCGGTCGGCGAGTTCGTCGGCGGTCAGCAGGGTGGTCGCCGGGATGACCACGGCGCCGAGCTTCATCGCCGCCAGCATGGTCTCCCAGAGGGCCGGAACGTTGCCGAGGAGCAGGAGCAGGTGGTCGCCGCGCTTCAGGCCACGCTGGCGCAGGTGATTGGCGACTTGGTTGGAGCGCCGGGTAAGCTCGCCGAAGGTCAGGCTCTGCTCGGCGCCGCTGCCGGCTTCGACGATCCGCAAACCGGCACGGTCGCGGCTCTCGGGGCCTGCGAGGACCGCGTCGAACCAGTCGAGCGCCCAGTTGAACGGAACCGGCTCCGGCCACGCGAAGGCCGAGATGGCGGCGGCGTAATCGGTGCGGTGGGCCAGCAGAAGATCGCGGGCCTCCTGGAAGCTCGGCATGGTCGTTCCCCCTCCTTGTCGTTGTCTCTCCTGCCCCGGCTTCTTCAGGCCGGGATCAGATCCTCGCCGGCCTCGCCGCGCGCGAGGCGCTGGACCATGCCGGTGTGGAACTCGCCGATTTGCCCGGCGATCGCCCCGGCGCTGCGGCCGTTGCGGGTGAAATCGTCGGCGTTCAGGGCAATCAGACCAGCCGTATAGCCGGCTTCATTGTGTTCGAACGGGTCGGCATAGAGCCACGTCCACCAATCCCGGGCCGGGATCAGGCTCGCACCCGGCTTGACCCGTAGGGCCGCCAGGAACCGAAAATGACGGGCCAGCTCCTTCCGCCAGACCGCCTGCGTCTCCGGCGCGACGTCGAAGGCCAGCAGCTTCACCAAGTGCTCGTTGATGGTCTCCTCGCGCCCGCGCGCCTTCTGGGCGACGATCGCGCGGGGGAAGGCCATCTCGAACCGGAGTTCCGAATCGTGGTCCAGGACATCCATGGCCTTCTGCCCGTTCAGGTGTTCTCGAACCGGGGCGGCCGCTTCTCCACGAAGGCGGCCATGCCCTCCTTCTGATCCTTGGTGGCGAACATGGCATGGAATACCCGCCGCTCGAAGCGGATGCCCTCCGTCAGCGTGGTCTCGTAGGAGCGGTTGACCGCCTCCTTGGTCATCATGGCGATCGGCAGCGACATCGACGCGATGGTCTCGGCCGCCTTCATCGCCTCGTCGAGGAGCTGGTCGGCCGCGATCACCCGGGAGACGAGCCCTGAGCGCTCGGCCTCGGCGGCGTCCATCATCCGGCCGGTGAGGCACATCTCCATCGCCTTCGCCTTGCCGACGAATCGCGTCAGCCGCTGGCTGCCGCCGATCCCCGGCATCACGCCGAGCTTGATCTCGGGCTGGCCGAACTGCGCATTGTCGGCCGCCAGGATGATGTCGCACATCATGGCGAGCTCGCAGCCCCCGCCCAGCGCGTAGCCCGCCACCGCGGCGATGATCGGCTTGCGCACGGCGACGAAGCGGTCCCAGTCGCCGAACCGGTCGCCCGCGTACATCTCCGCGTAGGTGGCGTGCTGCATCTCCTTGATGTCGGCGCCGGCCGCGAAGGCCTTCGCGGAGCCGGTCAGCACGATGCAGCCGATCCCCGGATCGGCATCCGCCGCGGTCGCCGCCTGGATCACCTCGCGGGTGAGCTGCGCGTTGATGGCGTTGAGCGCCTTCGGCCGGTTGAGGGTGATCAGCAGGACGCGCCCGCGCGTCTCCGTCAGGATCGTCTCGTAGGTCTCGCTCACGACTCGCCTCCCTGCCCGCGGAGCATACGGATGATCGCGGAAAAGTCCTCACCCCCGTGGCCGCCGCCCGCGAACAGGCTGTAGACCTGCGCGGCCTCGGCGCCGAGCGGCGTCGCAGCCCCCGCGGCGAGCGCCGCCGCTTGAGCCAAGCGGAGATCCTTGAGCATCAGCGCTGCGGCGAAGCCCGGCTTGTAGTCGTTATTGGCCGGCGAGGTCGGCACCGGACCCGGCACCGGGCAGTAGGTGGTCAGCGACCAGCACTGGCCCGAGGAGACCGAGGCCACGTCGTAGAGTGCCTGGTGCGACAGGCCGAGCTTCTCGCCCAGGGCGAAGGCCTCGCTGACGCCGATCATCGAGATGCCGAGGATCATGTTGTTGCAGATCTTGGCCGCCTGCCCGGCCCCGGCCGCGCCGCAATGGAACACGTTCTTGCCCATCGTCTTGAGCAGCGGCTCGGCTTTGGCGAAGGCGGCCTCGGCGCCCCCGGCCATGAAGGTCAGCGTGCCGGCCTTTGCGCCGCCGGTCCCGCCGGAGACCGGCGCATCGATGGACGGGCAGCCCCGCGCCTCGGCCAGCGCATGGGCCCGGCGGGCGCTCTCGACATCGACGGTGGAGGAATCGATCAGCAGCGTGCCTGCAGGCACGGCCTCGGCGAGCTGGGTCCAGACCTCGACCACGTGCCGCCCGGCGGGCAGCATGGTGATGACGGTGTCCGCACCCTCGGCCGCCTCCAGCGCCGATCCTGTCACGGTGATTCCTGCGGCGCGGGCGGTCTCCAAAGAGGCCGGGACCAGATCGAACCCGCGCACCGTGTGACCGGCTTTCACGAGGTTGGCCGCCATGGGGCCGCCCATGTTGCCGAGACCGATGAACCCGATGGTCTGCGCCATCCCGTCCTCCCTTGTTGTCGTCCGTTTCTTCCACCCGCGTCCTCATCCTGAGGTGCGAGCGCAGCGAGCCTCGAAGGAGCCCTCCAGACGTCGCCGTGATCCCTGGAGCCCTCCTTCGAGGCCTCCGCTTCGCTCCGGCGCCTCAGGATGAGGGCGTGGGTGGGAGAAGGCGAGGCTTCATCACACCGGCCCCGTGCGTGATTCCGAAAAAACCGGCTCCGCCCGCTTCTCCAGCCAGTGGGCGATCCGCGCTGGATCGACGCCGTCGAGGGTCGCGGGATTCCAGCGCGGGCTCTTGTCCTTGTCGATCACCGCGGCGCGGATGCCCTCGCGGAGATCGCCCTCCGCCAAGACGGCCAGCGAGGCGTGGAACTCGCGCTCCAGGCAGGCCTCCAGGTTCGGCGCGCCGCGCCCGAGGCGCAGCAGGCAGAGCGTGAGGATGAGGCTCGTCGGCGCCTTGGTCAGAAGGGTCTTGCGCGTCGCGGCCGCGAAATCCGAGCCGTCGGCGTCGAGGGCCGCCAGGATTTCATCGACCATGTCGAACGCGAAGCACCGGTCGATCACGGCGCGATGCACCGCGAGCGGTGCCGGCCCGGGATCCTGCGCGAGGCGCGCGATGACGTCCCGCACGCCCGCATCCCCGGCATCCGGCGGGAGCGCCGAGAGGGCGTCGATCAGGTCGGGGAGCGCCGAAGAGGGCACCATGGCGTCGGCGAAGTTGCAAAAGATCGCGTCGGCGGCACCCATCGGCTCGCCGGTGAGGCCGAGATAGGTGCCGGTCTCGCCCGGTGCCCGCGGCAGCAGCCACGTGCCGCCCACATCCGGAAAGTAGCCGATGCCGGTCTCCGGCATGGCGACGCGGGAGCGCTCGGTGACGATCCGGTGGGCCGCATGGCCGGCGAGCCCGACGCCGCCGCCCATGGTGATGCCGTCCATTATCGCCACGAACGGTTTTTCGTAACCGGCTATGCGTGCATCCAACCGGTACTCGTCCCGCCAGAATGTTTCGGCCGCGACCAAATCTGCGCTGTCGTACAGGGTGCGCAGATCGCCGCCGGCGCAGAGGCCGCGCTCGCCCTCGCCGGTGAGCAGCACCGCGGCGAGGCCCGGATCCGCCGAGAACTGGTCGAGCGCCCGGTCGATCTCGCCCACCATGCCGTGGGTCAGGGCGTTCAGCGCCTTCGGCCGGTTGAGCCGCAGGCGCCCCAGGGCGCCGACGCGCTCGACGATCATGTCGCTCATCGGTGGCCCCCGGTCATCGCGCGGGCGATGATCACCCGCATGATCTCGTTCGTCCCTTCGAGGATCTGATGCACACGCAGGTCGCGGACGATCTTTTCCACGCCATACTCGGCGAGGTAGCCGTAGCCGCCATGCAGCTGCAGCGCTTGGTTGGCGATCTCGAAGGCCGCGTCGGTGACGTGGCGCTTGGCCATGGCGCAGAGCTGCGTGGCCGCCGGATCCTTGGCGTCGAGTGCCGAGGCCGCGTGGCGCAGGAAGGTGCGCGAGACTTCGAGGCTGGTCGCCATATCGGCGAGCCGGAACTGCAACGCCTGGAAATCGGTCAGCTTCGCCCCGAAGGCACGCCGGTCGCCCATATAGGCGAGCGCCTTGTCGACGGCGGCCTGCGCGCCGCCGAGCGAGCAGGCGGCGATGTTGAGCCGGCCGCCGTCGAGACCGCTCATGGCGATGCGGAAGCCCTGGCCCTCCGCGCCGAGGCGGCTCCCCACCGGCACGCGGCAGCCGTCGAAACGCACGGCGCGGGTCGGCTGGGCGTTCCAGCCCATCTTGCGCTCCTCGGCCCCGAACGACAGGCCGGGCGTGCCCTTCTCCACCACCACGGCCGAGATGCCCCGCGGGCCGGCCTCGCCGGTGCGGACCATGCAGACGTAGAGGTCGCTGACGCCGGCGCCCGAGATGAACTGCTTCTCGCCGGTGAGGACATAGTGGTCGCCGTCCCGCTCGGCGCGGGTGCGGAGTGCCGCCGCGTCTGAGCCCGAGCCCGGCTCGGTGAGGCAGTAGCTTGCGATGCGCTCCATGCCCATGAGCGATGGGAGCCACCGCTGCCGCTGGTCGTCGTCGCCGTAGGCGTCGATCATCCAGGCGCACATGTTGTGGATCGACAGGAACGCCGCCACGGTCGGGCAGCCGGTGCTCAGCGCCTCGAAGATCAGGGTCGCGTCGAGGCGCGACAGGCCCGAGCCGCCGACATCCTCGCGGACGTAGATGCCGGCCATGCCCAGCGCGGCCGCCGCCCGCAGGGTCTCGACGGGGAAGGTCTTGTCACGGTCCCAGTCGAGGGCATGGGGGGCGATGTGCTCGGCCGCGAAGCCGAGGGCCATCTCGCGGATCGCGGTTCGATCCTCATCGAGCCCGAAACTCATGGGCATGGCTCCGAAGGTTCAAGCGGGCACGTTCCCCTCCCGCTTGCAGGGAGGGGTTAGGGGTGGGGGTGGTGCAGGAGGCACCGCAGCGCTCGATCCTGCACCACCCCCACCTCCGGCTCCTCCCCGCAAGGGGGAGGAGAGAACACAGCCCCTCCCCGCAAGGGGGAGAGAACGCGGCGCTAGCGCATCGTTGGGATGGAGAACTCCGCGCCGCTCTTGATGCCGCTCGGCCAGCGCTGCGTGACGGTCTTGGTCTTGGTGTAGAAGCGGATCGAGTCCGGCCCGTGCTGGTTCAAGTCGCCGAAGCCCGAGCGCTTCCAACCGCCGAAGGTGTGGTAGGCGATCGGAACCGGGATCGGCACGTTCACGCCGACCATGCCGACATTGACCCGCGCGGTGAAGTCGCGCGCCGCGTCGCCGTCCTGGGTGAAGATCGCGACGCCGTTGCCGTACTGGTGGGTCGAGGGCAGCGCCAAAGCCTCCTCGTAATCCTTGGCCCGCACCACCGAGAGCACGGGGCCAAAAATCTCCTCCTTGTAGATCGTCATATCGGGCGTCACGCGGTCGAACAGCGAGCCGCCCATGTAGAAGCCGTTCTCGTAGCCCTGGAGCTTGAAGCCGCGTCCATCGACCACGAGCTTGGCGCCCTCGGCGACGCCCTGGTCGATGTAGCCCGCGACCTTCTTCACCGCTTCCGCCGTGACCAGCGGGCCGTAATCGGCCGAGCCGTCATGCGAGGGGCCGATCTTGAGCGACTCGACCCGCGGGATCAGCTTCTCCATCAGCCGGTCGGCGGTGGCCTCGCCCACCGGTACCGCCACCGAGATCGCCATGCAGCGCTCGCCGGCCGAGCCGTAGCCTGCCCCGATCAGCGCATCGACCGCTTGGCCCATATCGGCGTCCGGCATGATGATCATGTGGTTCTTGGCGCCGCCGAAGCACTGGGCGCGCTTCCCCGTCTGGGCGGAGCGCACGTAGATGTACTCGGCGATCTGCGAGGAGCCGACGAAGCCCACCGCCTTGATGTCCTCGTCGTCGAGGATCGCATCGACGGCTTCCTTGTCGCCGTTGACGACGTTGAGGATGCCGGGCGGCAGGCCCGCCTCCAGGAAGATCTCGGCGATGCGCAGCGGCACGCTCGGGTCGCGCTCGGACGGCTTCAGGATGAAGGCGTTGCCGCACGCGATGGCCGGGGCGCATTTCCACAGCGGGATCATGGCCGGGAAGTTGAACGGCGTGATGCCAGCGACGACGCCCAGCGGCTGGCGCAGCGAATAGACGTCGATGCCGGGGCCCGCCCCTTCGGTGTACTCGCCCTTGAGCAGGTGTGGGATGCCGCAGGCGAACTCCACAACCTCGACGCCGCGCTGGATGTCGCCCTTGGCGTCCGGCACCGTCTTGCCGTGCTCGGAGGCCAGCAGCTCGGCGAGTGCATCGTTCTCGCCGCGGATGAGTTCGAGGAAGCGCATCATCACCCGGGCGCGCTTCTGCGGGTTGGTGGCCGCCCAGGCCGGCTGCGCCGCGGCAGCATTTTCGATTGCCGCGCGCATCTCGGCCTTGCCGGCCAGCGCGACCTTGGCCTGGACCTCGCCGGTCGAGGGGTGGAACACGTCCGCGAACCGCCCGCTCTCGCCGCCGACGCTCCGGCCGCCGATGAAATGCCCGATCGTGCGCATGCGCGCCTCCCTGTGGTGATTTGGTTTGGCCAGAGCCTAACAGGATCCCTTGAGCGATAAAGCCGGATGCGCTTACAGCCGTCGTGCATCGATGCACAGCGGGAGTGCGGCCATGGCCAGGGCGGGGCCCAACTGGGACGATCTCCGGTTCTTCCTCGCCGTGGCGCGGACCGGGACGCTCAGCGCCGCCGGGGCGCGCACCGGCACCGAGCACACCACGGTCGGGCGCCGGATTCGAACCCTGGAAGAAGGCCTCGGCGCCCGTCTGTTCCACCGCAGCAACCTCGGCTACGCGCTCACCGAGGACGGGGCGAACCTGCTCGGCGTCGCCGAGGCCATGGAGAGCGCGTTCCTCTCGGCCAGTGCCGCCACCGAGGCGGCCCACGCGGTGTCGGGCACGGTGCGGATCGGCGCGCCGGACGGATTCGGCAGCGTGTTCCTCGCGCCCCGGATGCACAGGCTCACCGCCCGTCATCCCGGGCTGGAAGTGGAGATCATGGCGACCGCCCGGATCTTCAGCCTGTCCAAGCGGGAGGCCGACATCGTGATCAGCCTGTCCGGACCGCAGCAGGCCCGTGTGGTGGCGCGCCGGCTCACCGATTACCGGCTGTTCGTCTACGGGGCGGAAGCCTACCTCGGCGCTGCGGCGCCGATCGTCGGGATCGCGGATCTCTTTGGACATCCCTTCGTCGGCTATATCGAGGACATGCTGTTCACGCGTGAGCTGAACTATCTGGGCGCCCTGGGGCCCCCGGTCAGCGCCCGCCTGCGCTCCACCAACCTCCTGGCGCAGGTCTACGCGACGCTCGCCGGGGCGGGCCTGTGCGTCCTGCCGGCCTTCATCGCGGCGGCCCATCCCGGGCTGGTGCCGGTCCTGCCCGAACAGGTCTCGCTGACGCGCGCGTTCCACATGCACATCCACGAGGATCACCGGAAAGCCGCCCACATCCGGGCCGTTGCGAGCTTCATCGCCGCCGAGGTGGAGGCAGCCGGCGCCCTGTTCGCCGGGCCGGCGGTGTCAGCGGCGGTGGTTTCGCAGGATCGGGCAGCACCCTAAGATCGCGTGAACCCGGCCGATCAGAACAGGCGCCGGGTCGGAGGATCAAACGATGGTCGCCTCGATCGCCCTGCCCCGGCTGATGCGCATCGGCGCCGGAGCCTCGCGGCTCCTGCCGGAGGTGCTGGCCCAGCTCGGCCTGTCGCGCCCCTTCGTGGTGACCGACCCCTACCTCGCCGGCAGCGGTCGGGTGGAGGGGCTGCTCGAACGGCTGTCCGGTGCGGGCACGCGCGCGACCGTGTTCGCCGACACGGTGCCCGACCCGACCGTCGCCTCCGTGGAGGCGGCGCTGGCCGCGCTCAAAGAGGGCGATTTCGACTGCGTGGTCGGCTTCGGCGGCGGCAGCCCGATGGACACCGCGAAGGCGGTAGCGGTGCTCGCCCGCCACGGCGGCCACATGCGCGACTACAAGGCGCCCCGCCAGCAGGACGAGCCCGGCCTACCGATCGTGGCGATCCCCACCACGGCGGGCACCGGTTCCGAGGCGACGCGCTTCACCATCGTGACCGACGAGACCTCCGACGAGAAGATGCTCTGCATCGGGCTCGCGTACCTGCCGGTCGCGGCTCTGGTCGATTACGAATTGACGCTGACCAAGCCCAAGCGGCTCACCGCCGATACCGGCATCGACGCGCTGACCCACGCCATCGAGGCCTACGTGTCACGCAAGTCGAACCTGTTCGCGGACGGTTTGGCGCTCCAGGCCATGCGGCTCATTGCGCCGAACCTGCGCCGGGTCTGGACCGATCCCGGCGACCGGGCGGCCCGCGAGGCGATGATGCTGGGCGCGACGCAGGCCGGCATCGCCTTCTCGAACTCCTCCGTCGCGCTGGTCCACGGGATGAGCCGGCCGATCGGCGCGCATTTCCACGTGGCGCACGGACTCTCGAACGCGATGCTGCTGCCGGCTGTCACGTCCTTCTCCGCCCCGGCCGCCATCGACCGCTACGCGGCCTGCGCCCGGGCCGTCGGGGTCGCCAAGCCGGAGACCGACGATCGGTCCGCCACCGCAGCCCTGGTGGCCGAACTGGAGGCGCTCAACGACGATCTCGACGTGCCCGGCCCGCAGGAATACGGGATCGATCCGGCGCGCTGGGAGGCGCTGCTGCCCACCATGGCGGCCCAGGCGCTCGCCTCCGGATCACCAGCCAACAACCCGGTCGAGCCCAGCGCCGAGGAGATCGTGGCGCTGTATCGGCGGGTCTGGGCAGCATAAAACTCGCGAGCGAGTCAGGGGTGGGCACTGGCAATCGCCTCCTGTTGTAGCTACATTTGGGCTACAACAGGAGTTGAAAGCCATGGCGGCCGACACAGTGGTCCGTGCGCGCATCGATACCGCCACGAAGGACCGTGCAGCGAAGGCCCTCGATGCGATGGGCCTCTCGATCTCCGACGCGATCAGGCTTCTGATGGTCCAGATCGCGGATGAGCAACGCTTACCCTTCGCCGTGAAGGTACCGAACGCGACGACGGGCGCAGCCCTCGCGGAACTCGAAGCGGGGAAGGGCAAACGCTTCGCAGACGTGGATGCTCTGATGGCCGACCTGAATGCGGACGATTGAACGGCCACGCAGTTCAAGCGGGACTTCAAACGCGAGTCGAGGGGCCGGCATGCTGCCACTCTCAATGCCGATCTGATCCCTCTCCTGCGCGCGCTCGCCGAGGACGCGCCACTGGATGCGCGTTACCGGGATCACGCCCTGAACGGTGATTGGTCCGGCTATCGTGATTGCCACGTTAAGCCGGACCGCGTGCTGATCTACCGGAAGCCCGATGCGGGCACGCTGCGCCTGGCCCGGTTAGGCTCGCACAGCGAAGTCTTCGGATAGGCCCCCGGTTCTACTTCGCCGCCGTCAGCGGGCAGCCGCTCTCGGCCGGCGAGGCGAAGGCCTCCTTGCCGGGGATGGTTGAGATCAGCTTGTAGAGGTCCCACTCGCCCTTCGACTCGGCGGGCTTCTTGACCTCGAACAGGTACATGTCGTGCACCATCAGGCCGTCGGGCTGCACGGTGCCGCCATGGGCGAAGACATCGTCCACCGGCAGCGCCTTGAGCTTGGCGTTGACGGCGTCGGTCTCGTCGGTGCCCGCGGCCTTCACGGCCTTCAGGTAGGACAGGACCGCCGAGTAGGTGCCGGCCTGGATCATGTTGGGCATCCGGCCGGTGCGCTTCATGTAGCGCTGTCCGAAGGCGCGGGTCTCGTCGTTGGCATCCCAGTACCAGCCCTCGGTGAGCGTCAGGCCCTGGGCCACCTTGAGGCCGAGGCCGTGCACCTCCGACAGGGTGAACAGCAGCGCCGCGAGCTTCTGGCCGCCCTCGACGATGCCGTACTCGGCCGCCTGCTTGATCGCGTTCGAGGTGTCGAGCCCGGCATTGGCCAGCCCGATCACCTTGGCCTTCGAGCCCTGCGCCTGGAGCAGGAACGAGGAGAAATCCTGGTTCGAGAGCGGGTGGCGGACGCTGCCCACCACCTTGCCGCCGTTGGCGATCACCACCTTGCTGGTGTCGGCCTCCAGCGCCGAGCCGAAGGCGTAATCGGCCGTGAGGAAGAACCACGTGTTGCCGCCCGCGCGGGTCAGCGCACCGCCGGTGCCCACCGCCAGCGCCCGGGTGTCGAAGGCCCAATGGTAGCCGTAGGGCGTGCAGGCCTTGCCGGTAAGATCGCTGGTCGCCGCCCCGGTGGTGATCGTGATCTTCTTCTTGTCCTTGGACAGGCCCTGTACCGCCAGAGCCACCGAGGAGGTGGTCAGCTCCATGATCGCGTCGACGCCGTCGCGGTCGTACCATTGCCGGGCGATCGCCGAGGCGATGTCGGGCTTGTTCTGGTGGTCGGCCGTGAGGATCTCGATCGGCACGCTGCCGATCTTGCCGCCCATGTCCTCCACCGCCATGCGGGCCGCCTCGACCGAGCCCTGGCCACCATACTGGGCGTACAGGCCGGACTGGTCGTTGAGGACGCCGATGCGCACCGCGTTGCCCGAGAACGCGTCCGCGCCGCCCTGAGCAGCCGCCGCGCCGGTCAACGCCCCGAGAGCCGTCCCTGCCAGCGCCGCCGCCAGCACCGCGCCGCCCAATGTCCTGATCATGTCTCCTCCCGATTCACCCGGGCGCCCGCATTCTGAGGCGGTTCCGCATGCAAAATAGATCACGCCGGTGTGAGACTCCACAGCCCAGCTCGGCCGGAGGCTGAAGGATTGCGCCGGTTGTGATGCCGGGCCGCGACGGGAACAAGGCAATGTCCGTTTCCGTACCGTTCTGGCGGCCGAGTTATTAAACCTTAACCATAATTACACGATTCCCCGCGCAGATTCAGGTCGTGAACGGCAATTCGGCCGTCTCCGGCTCGTGGCCCTGCGATGAAACCTGCCCGTCTTGCCGTCCTCGGCATCGCCCTCGCGGCGGGCAGCGGAGCGGCGTTCCTGATGAGTGGCGGCGATCCGACGCCGCCTCCGACGCCGATGAAAGTCGAAG
Organism: Methylobacterium sp. GC_Met_3; assembly: GCF_026540775.1. Taxonomy (NCBI): domain Bacteria; kingdom Pseudomonadati; phylum Pseudomonadota; class Alphaproteobacteria; order Hyphomicrobiales; family Methylobacteriaceae; genus Methylobacterium; species Methylobacterium sp. GC_Met_3. The sequence continues at coordinate 57,319 of NZ_JALNUL010000018.1, read as the reverse complement.
CGCCGCCGGTGCCCATGACCGACGTGCTGGTGGCCGCCACCGACATGCCGATGGGTCAGGTGCTGCGCCCGACGGATCTGCGCTGGCAGCCCTGGCCGGACAATGCCGTCAATGCCGGCTTCGTCACCCGCAAGAGCAATCCCAAGGGCCTGGAGGAGACGACCGGCGCCTCGGCCCGCTCGGGCTTCCTGGCGGGGGAGCCGATCCGCGCACAGAAGCTGGTGCGCCCGGAGAGCGGCTTCATGGCGGCGATCCTGCCGCCGGGTCAGCGCGCGGTCGCGATCACGACCGACAGCCGCGGCACCAATTCGGCCGGCGGTTTCATCCTGCCCAATGACCGCGTCGACGTGATCCGCACCTTCCACAAGATCACCAAGACGAACGGCGAGAACCGCGATGTCCAGATCTCGCAGACGATCCTGACCGACATCCGCGTCCTGGCGATCGGCCAGCTGATCCAAGAGAAGAACGGCACCAACGTCGTCACCGGCGAGACCGCGACGCTGGCCGTCACCCCAGCCCAGGCCGAGAGCCTGACGCTCGCCGGGAAGGACGGGGCCCTGTCGCTGTCCCTGCGCAGCCTCGCCGATGCCGGCCAGCCGACCGATCCCACCGCCCTTTCCGACACGCTCCAGGCGCAAACCGATCCCGCACTGACCGTGGTGCGCTTCGGAGTCGCGCGGCAGCAGACGCCGTGACCGCCATGATCGCTCCGCTGCCCCTCGCCCGCCCGGCGCGCCGTCGAGCCTACCGCTCGGCCTGCACCCTCGCCCTCCTCGCCGCCCTGGCCAACCCGGCCGCGGCGCAGGAGCGACCGATCCACGGCCCGGCGCCGGTCCTCACGGTCGGCGCCGCGGAGGCCGCCTCCACCCGCCGCGTCGAGCTGACCGCCGGCCGCTCCGTGATCGTGGACCTGCCGCGGGACGCCAAAGAAGTCTTCGTGGCCAATCCGGCGGTGGCCAACGCCGTGGTCCGCTCGACCCGCAAGGTCTTCGTGATCGGCATGGCCGATGGCGCGACCTCGATCTTCATCATGGATGCCGAGGGCCGCCAGATCGCCGCCCTCGACGTGACGGTGGCCCGCGACCTCAATCTCGGGACCCTCCGCGAGTTGCTCGCCCAGAGCATTCCGGGCGGACGGTTCGACGTGCGCTCCTCCGGGGCCTCGGTGCTGCTGTCGGGCTCGGTCAATTCATCGGCGGACGCCCAGCAGGCGATCGACATCTCCAACGCCTTCGTGGGGTTGGGCAGCGCGGGCGGCGCCTCCGGCGGGTCGAGCGGCGGCGTCGCGGCCGGCGCGCGCGGGGCGGTGATCAACAACCTCTCGATCCGCAACAAGGATCAGGTGATGTTGCGCGTCACCGTGGTCGAGGTGTCGCGCAACGTCCTGAAGCAGTTCGGCATCAACGTGACCGGCAACTGGTCGGCGCTGAACCCACTCGGTGACGCCCTCAACTCTCCCGCCCTGGTCAACAACCTGCCCTTCCCGATCACCGGCGGAACGACGCCGACCGGCAACCAACTGCAGGCATCTGTGCGGGCCGGGGGCTTCTCGCTCCAGGCGACGCTGAAAGCCTTCGAGCAGGCCGGGGTCTCCCGGGTGCTCGCGGAACCGACGCTGACGGCGATCTCCGGCGAGGCCGCAAAATTCCTGGCCGGCGGCGAGTTCCCAGTGCCCTCGGCGGCCTCGAGCTGCGTCGGCGGCATCTGCTCCGCTCCCGGCATCACCTTCAAGCCCTACGGCGTCGCCCTGAGCTTCACGCCGGTTGTGCTGGCCGACAATCGCATCTCGATCCGCGTCGCCACCGACGTGACCGAGATCGATCCCCAGACCAGCTTCAACTACACCAACGACGGCATCACGACCGCCATCCCGGGCACGCGGGTCCGCCGCTCCGAGACCACGGTCGAATTGCCCTCCGGCGGCGTGATGATGACGGCCGGCCTGATCCAGCAGGTGAACAAGCAGGCGATCTCCGGCCTACCCGGCCTGATCAACCTGCCGATCCTCGGCGCCCTGTTCCGCTCCCGGGACTACCAGCGCATGGAGACCGAGCTGATGATCATGGTCACCCCCTACATCGCGCGGCCGATGGAGCCGAAGCAGGTCAGCCGGCCCGACGACAACTTCGTCGACTCCACCGACGGCCAAGCGGTGCTGCTCGGCCAGATCAACCGCCTGTACGGCAAGGTCGCCCCCACCGGGGCGGCTCCGGTCGGACAGACCTATCGCGGCCGCGTCGGCTTCATCGTCGAGTGAGAACGATGACGCCGATCCAAGGTCAGAGCGCAGGATCGCAACCATGACCCACGATCCACGACAGAGCGATGCCGTGTTCGCCGGAGGAGGCGTGGGTCCCCTCTCCCGTACGGGAGAGGGACAGGGTGAGGGTCGAGAACTGCGCGGAAAGGGCACACTCTCGACGCGCGTCGACGCCGTGCTCTGTCCTGAAGCTTCTCGTCCCTCACCCCAACCCTCTCCCGCACGGGAGAGGGCGCGCGTCGCGCCCGCAAGCATCGCCCCCCTGCTCGCCGCCTGCGCGCTCGGTGCCCTCGCGGCCGGCTGCAACAGCCAACCGGTCGCCACCACAGGGGCGATCGAGGTCTCGGATTACCGCGCCCGGCACCCGATCGTCCTGACCGACGGCACCCGCAGCCTCGACGTGTTCCCGACAGGGGTCGGTCATCTCGATCCCCGTCAGACCGCCGATGTCGACGCCTTCATGCTGGAATACCGCCGCTACGGGCGCGGGACCCTGTTGATGGAGGTCCCGCGCGGCGGGCCGCCGGCCCAGGCCGCCTCCGCCGAGCGCACCGCGGCTGTCCTCACCCGGCTCGCCGCACAGGACCGGGTCGGCCCCCGCGAGATCGCCGTCACCGGATACGCCGTGGCGGCTCCGAGCCTCGCCGCGCCGATCCGCCTGAGCTTCCAGCGGATGCAGGCCAAGGTCTCGGATGCCTGCGGACTCTGGCCCAACGATACCGGGACCAGCAACTTCGCGCTCGATTACAACAACCGGCCGATGTGGAACCTCGGCTGTGCCACGCAATCGACCGTGGCCGCCCAGGTGGCGGACCCCGTCGACCTCGTCCGCGGACGACCCGAGGGCCGCATCGACACGGTCAAGCGGGTCCGGGACATTGGCCAGTTGCGCGACGGCAAGGATCCATCAACCACATGGCGGCAAGATGGGCAGACCGACGTAAAATCTCAGGTCGCCCAATAGGCTGGCTGACACGCCCGCCTCATCTAACCTCGACGCCGCACCCCGAACGCGAACCTGAAAGTGCCGTCATGGCAGACCTGTCCGAGACAGCCGAGCGCACGATCGCCCCGGTGCCCCGGATCACCATCCAGGCGTTCTGCGACACCAGCGAAACCGCCGCGATGATCGAAGGGGCGGCCCTCGACCGGCGCATGCAGAAGGCGCAGGTCAAGGTGCGGATGGGCGGCGGTGCCGCGGCTATCGAGGCCTACCGGCACGCGCCGACGCCCAACGTCATCGTGATCGAGACGCAGGGGCCGCGCTCCAAGCCGATCGAATGCCTCGACGCCCTGGCGGAGGTCTGCGACGAGGGCACCCGCGTCCTGGTGATCGGCCATCTCAACGACGTCACCCTGTACCGTCAGCTGATCCAGCGCGGGGTGTCCGACTACCTGATGGCGCCGTTGGATCCGCTGACCCTGATCGCGGCGATCTCCGACCTGTTCACGGCCCCGGGCGTCAAGCCGGTGGGCCGCACGGTGGCGGTCTACGGGGTTAAGGGCGGGATCGGCGCCTCCACGGTGGCGCACAATTTCGCGTGGTCGGTGGCCCGCAGCCAGGGCGTCCAGACGGTGATCGCCGATCTCGACATCGCCTACGGCACGGCCTCGCTGAACTTCAATCAGGACCCGCCCCAGGGCATCGCCGAGGCGGTGTTCGCCCCCGAGCGCCTGGATTCCGCCCTGGTCGAGCGGCTGCTGTCGAAGTGCAGCGACATGTTAAGCCTGCTCTCGGCGCCCGCGAGCCTCGACCGCACGATCGACCTGTCGGAGCCGGCCTTCGACGCCCTGATCGAGTACCTGCGGGCGAGCGTGCCCTGCGTGGTGCTCGACGTGCCGCACCAGTGGAACGCATGGACGAAGCGCGTCCTCACGGCGGCCGACGAGATCCTGATCGTCGCCGGGCCCGACCTTGCCAGTCTGCGCAACGCCAAGAACCTCCTCGGCGCGCTCAAGCACGGGCGCCCCAACGACGCCCCGCCGCGGGTCCTGCTCAACGGTGTCGGCGTGCCCAAGCGCCCCGAGATCGGCACGCCCGAATTCGCCAAGACCCTCGAGTCTCCCGTCGCGCTGACGATTCCCTTTGAGCCGGCCCTGTTCGGCACGGCCGCCAACAACGGCCAGATGATCGCCGAAATCCAGGCCGGCTCGAAGGTTGCAGAGCTCTTCAACGACCTCGCCGCCCTGACGCTCGGGCGCTCGGAGAGCCGCCGCCCCGGGCGCACCAGCCTGTTCGAGCCGCTCCTCGCGAAATTCGCCGGCGGCAAGTTCCCAGGCGCCAAGCTCGTCGGCGGAAAGGCCTCGTGATGCGGCGGGATTGCGCTCCGGGAATGGCCCATGTTCGGTAGACGCCAGATCGGCGGCGCACCGGCCGCCCCCGCGCCCGCGCCCGCGCCGCGGTCGCCGGCTCCCTCACCGGCGGCACCGCAGCGGGACGCCGCGCCAGCGCCCAAGCGGTCCGAGCCGTCCACCCCCATGGTCGTCGAGACCACACGCTCTGAGGATTACTATCGCACCAAGAGCCTGATCTTCGGCGCCCTGATCGAGGCAATCGACCTCACGCAGCTCTCGCGGCTCGACGCCGAGACCGCGCGCGAGGAGATCCGCGACATCGTCACGGAGATCATCGGGCTCAAGAACATCGTCCTGTCGATCGCCGAGCAGGAGGAACTGCTCGACGACATCTGCAACGACGTACTGGGCTACGGGCCGCTGGAGCCGCTGCTCGCCCGCGACGACATCGCCGACATCATGGTCAACGGCGCCAACCGGACCTTCATCGAGGTCAACGGCAAGATCCAGCTGACCAGCGTCCGGTTCCGCGACAACCAGCAGCTGATGAACATCTGCCAGCGGATCGTCAGCCAGGTCGGCCGGCGGGTCGACGACGCCTCGCCGATCTGCGACGCCCGCCTGCCGGACGGGTCCCGCGTCAACGTGATCGCGCCGCCGCTCGCCATCGACGGCCCGGCACTGACCATCCGTAAGTTCAAGAAGGACAAGCTCACCCTGGAGCAGCTCGTGCGCTTCGGGGCGATCTCGCCCGAGGGCGCCGAGGTCCTGAAGATCATCGGCCAGTCACGCTGTAACGTGGTGATCTCGGGCGGCACCGGCTCGGGCAAGACCACGCTGCTCAACTGCCTGACCGCCTTCATCGAGCACGACGAGCGGGTGATCACCTGCGAGGACGCGGCGGAGCTCCAGCTTCAGCAGCCCCACGTGGTCCGCCTGGAGACGCGCCCCCCGAACATGGAGGGCCAGGGCTCGGTCACCATGCGCGATCTCGTCAAGAACTGCCTGCGCATGCGGCCCGAACGCATCATCGTCGGCGAGGTGCGCGGACCCGAGGCCTTCGACCTGCTCCAGGCGATGAACACCGGCCACGACGGCTCGATGGGCACGCTCCACGCCAACAGCCCGCGCGAGTGCCTGTCGCGTATCGAGTCGATGATCTCGATGGGCGGTTTCACCCTGCCCTCGAAGACGCTGCGCGAGATGATCTGCGGCTCGATCGACGTGGTGATCCAGGCCATGCGCCTGCGCGACGGCTCCCGGCGGATCACCCACATCACCGAGGTGCTCGGCATGGAGGGCGACGTCATCACCACCCAGGACGTCTTCCTTTACGACATCGTCGGCGAGGACGCGAACGGCCGGCTGGTCGGACGCCATCGCTCCACCGGGATCGGCCGGCCGAAATTCTGGGAGCGCGCCCGCTACTACGGCCTGGAGCGTCGGCTCGGCGAGGCGCTGGACGCCGCCGAGGTTGTTGATCGGAGTTGAGGCATGCCGAATCTTGCCGCCATCGGCTCTTCGAACCTTCCGATCGTCGCGGGCCTCATCGGCATCGCCGCGGCGGCGGTCGCCTACGTGGCGATCCTGCCCCTGTTCGACGGCGAGCGCCGGGCGAATAAGCGCCTGAAAGCGCTCGGCGTCTCGCCGACCGGGGCGGCGTTGCGGGGCGTGGCGGTCAACCGACGCGAGCAGGTCGCCAAGACGCTGAGCGAGATCGAGGCCAAGGCCAAGGGTGCCTCCAAGGCCAGCGTGGAGCTGAAGCTCGCCCGCGCCGGCCTCGATTGGACCAAGCAGACCTTCTACATGCTGTCGGCCATCAGCGCCGGTATCTGCGGGCTGCTGCTCTTCGTGCTGACCGAAAGCCCCATTGCGGGGGTCGGTGCAGCCTTCGCCGGGGGCTTCGGCCTGCCGGCCTGGCTGCTGCGCCGCCTGCGGCTCAAGCGCATCGCCAAGTTCAACAAGGAATTGCCCAACGCCGTCGACGTGGTTGTGCGCGGCATCCGCACCGGCATCCCGGTCGGGGATTGCTTCCGCATGGTCTCCCGCGAAGCCGAGGAGCCGGTCCGCAGCGAGTTCAGGACCGTCGTTGAGACCCAGGCACTCGGCCTGTCCCTCGGCGACGCCGTGATGCGCATGTTCGAGCGGGTGCCGACGCCGGAGGTCAACTTCTTCGTGATCGTGATCAACATCCAGCAGCAATCGGGCGGCAACCTGTCGGAGGCGCTGAACAACCTCTCCACGGTGCTGCGCGACCGGGCCAAGATGCGCGGCAAGATCCAGGCGATGAGCATGGAGGCCAAGGCCTCGGCCTCGATCATCGCCTGCCTGCCCTTCGGGGTGGGGGGTATCACCTCCCTGACGAGCCCCGACTACATCTCGCTGCTCTGGACGACCGATATCGGCAAGATCGCGCTGGTGGGGGCCGCGATCTGGATGTCGATCGGCGTCTTCACCATCAAGAAGATGATCGCCTTCGAGTTCTGATGGCGGACCCTCACGCCTGCCGCGCGCTTTTCCCGGATCCGATCCCATGATCGACGACATCGCCGCGAAGCTGTTCGATCCCCGGTTCATGGGGACGCTCCTGACTGCCATCGCGGCGGCGGCGACCGCCTTCGCGGTGGCGCAGCCATTCTTCGAGACCGACAAGCTCGAGAAGCGGATGAAGCTCGTGGGCGACGAGCGCGAGAAGATCCGGCGGCGCGAGCGCGCCAAGGGCGCACAGGTCTCGATGCGGGGCACGCTGCGCGTCGAGCCCAAGGCCTACATGAAGTCGATCGTCGAGCGGTATCAGCTGCAACGCTGGCTCGCCACCGACACGGCCAAACGCATGCTGATGCAGGCGGGCTATCGCGGCCAGGGGGCGGAGACCGCGTTCCTGTTCTTCCGCCTCGTCGTGCCGGTTGCCACGGTGATCGGCGCGCTGTTCTACCTGTTCGTGCTGGAGGCGATCGACGCCTCGTACCTTGTCCGGCTGGGACTGGTGATCGGCGCCGCCTATGCCGGCATCAAGGCGCCGGAACTGTTCCTCGTCAACGCCGCCAAGAAGCGCCAGACCGAGATCCGCAAGGCTTGGCCGGATGCCCTCGACCTCACCCTGATCTGTGTGGAATCCGGCATGGCGATCGAGCATGCCTTCCGGCGGGTGAGCACCGAGATCGCCACCTCGTCGGTGGTGCTGGCGGAGGAACTCGCGCTGATGACCGCCGAGATGTCGTTCCTGCCGGACCGGCGTCAGGCCTACGAGAACTTGGTTCTGCGCACCGGCCTCGATCCCGTGAAGGCCGTGGCGACCGCCCTGATCCAGGCCGAGCGCTACGGCACACCGATCGGGCAGGCGCTGCGGGTGCTCGCCCAGGAGAGCCGCGACAACCGGATGACCGAAGCCGAGAAGAAGGCGGCCGGGCTGCCGCCCAAGCTCACGGTGCCGATGATCCTGTTCTTCCTGCCAGTGCTGTTCGTCGTCATCATCACCCCCGCCGTCATCCAGATCATGCGGACCCAGTGATGCGCGGGGGCGACGCCCCGCTCAGAGCAGAGTTTAGCGGATACGGCCCGGACGGGTCGGCTCGAACACGATCCGGCGGTGATAGGCACACCAGCTCTTGCCGTCAGACACCGGTGCGCCGCAGCAGACCGCCCGGTCGTTCGGCTCGCCGATGATGTACTTGCACACGAAGGCCCCGGACTGCGCGAAGGGCACGCGAAGATCGGCCGACGGCTCCTTGACGGTCTCGGCGTCGCCGATCTGGGACATGCGAACGAGTTGATTCATGGTGTCGATCGGCTCAATGATGATCCTGCTCGATGGGACCAGGGGCCCCGGCAGCTGGAAGGGTCGGACGCCTCTCCCTCGGGCAGCGACCCCGGGCGCATCCGTGGGGATGGCGTCCGAATCGACTCGCCCGATGCCGACCGGCGCAATCGGCGTCATCGTGTTGTCGTAACTGGGGTTAAGGCAATTTAAAACAAGACCAACGTGCACGCACTGCATCGGAGCACGGTGCCGGATGCGTAGCTGGCGGGCATATCGCCTGTTCGATTGACATTCGCCGGGCTGACGAAACGTCCTGAACGCTCGCAATCGCATCCCGTCCGGGTGTGCAAGCCGGACCGACCTGTGGTTTGGTTCGGGTTCCCGCGACCAGAGCCGGACTTGCCCATGGCCCAAGCGCCCCTCGTGTCACCCGATTGGCTGCACGACCGCCTCACCGCCCCCGACCTCGTGATCCTCGATGCCTCCTGGTATCTTCCGGCCACAGGCCGAGATCCCGAGGCCGAGTTCCGCGAGGCCCATATCCCCGGCGCCCGGCGCTTCGACCTCGACGCGATGAGCGACACCGAGTCGAGCCTGCCCCACATGCTGCCCCGCCCGGAGGTCTTCGCCGCACGGATGCGGGCGCTCGGCGTCGGCGACGGCCAGCAGATCGTGGTCTACGACGGGATGGGCCTGTTCTCGGCGCCGCGGGTCTGGTGGATGCTCAAGGCCTTCGGGGTGCGCGATGCCCTCGTGCTCGATGGCGGGCTCCCAGCCTGGGTGGCGGCGGGCTACCCCACCGAGGAGGGCGAGCCGCACCCGCGCGAACGCCGGCACTTCACGGCCCGGCTCGATCACGGCGCGGTGGCGGATGCGGACGACGTCGCCCGCGCCCTGGCGAGCGGCGCGGCTCAGGTGGTCGATGCCCGCTCGGGCACCCGGTTCCGCGGCGAGGAGCCGGAGCCGCGCCCCGGGGTCCGTCCCGGTCACATGCCGGGCGCCTGCAACCTGCACTATGCGGCGCTCCAGCGCGACGGCCGGATGAAGAGCCCGGAGGAACTGACTGCCGTCTTCGCGGAGAATGGCGTCGATCCGGACCGGCCGATCGTGACCACCTGCGGCTCCGGGGTGACCGCGGCGATCATCGCGCTGGCCCTGGAAACGATGGGCCGGCCCGCTCGCGGCCTCTACGACGGCTCGTGGTCGGAATGGGGCGCAGACACGAACCGGGCGGTGGCGACCGGGGCTCCTTGACGGACGGCCGATCCAATCCGATATATCGAAAGCGCCTCGGCTGGGCGCTCTACGGAGAAGATCATGCCGCATCACGACACCACCGCCCTGTCGGGCACCATCCAGCACGTCTTTGCACACCGCTTCACCTTCGAAGCGGACGGCGCCACGCACTTGGCCGATCTCGGTCCCAAGGGCGCTGACGCGTTCCCGCTCGCGACCGGTCTGCGCGTCACCTTGGAGGGGGAGCGCCGCCCCTCGGAGATCAAGGTCACGCGGATTGCCGCCGAGGGCCGGGAGCCGGTGCTGATCCAGCACAAGAAGCCCCACCACCCGCCGGGTGCAGCACGGCCGGACGTGCCGGCCGATCCCGCCACGGCCCTCGCGGCGGCGGCGGCCGATGGCTGGTCGGTCACGGGGGCTCCGCGCAAGAAGCCGAAGCACTTCGAGCTTCTGGCCCACCGCGGCGACGACGTCGCCACGGAGTTGCACGTCGATTTCGCCGGGACGATCTACAAGCAGAAGCCGGCCGACGTCGCGAAATGGGCCGTGCCGGCCTGACGAACCGGAAAAACCGGACTTCTCCGCCGGAAGCGGCGGGGCCGTCCAGGCGTGCGAGATCCGGGCGCGGGTCGGCCTCCGGGCCGACCCGCATTCAGGCAGGCCGCATGGCGCGCCGCTTGTCGGCGGCGCTCCATTGCATCAGCCCAACCATGACCGCGATGGTCGCCACGTAGACCAGCCCCTGCAGCACAGTGGGCCGATCGGTGTAGCCCACGAGGGCATGCAGGATGCGGCCCGGCCAGGACGTCTCCGCGATCACGCCCGAGCTGTTCCAGAGGGTGTGGCCGAGGACATCCACAACGCCGGCATTGGCCAGGAACTGGGCAGCCTGCGCGGCAAGCCCCGCGGCCAGGAAGATGATCAGCACGCTGGTCACCGAGAACACATAGCGGCTGGGGATCGACGCGAGTCCGAAATACGTCACCGCCGAGAGCAGCGCCCCCGCCCCGATGCCGGCCACGGCGCCGAACTGGATATCCGCCCCCGAGGTGCCCGAGGCCACGAGGCCATAGAGGAACAGCACCAGTTCGGCACCCTCGCGCAGGATCGCGGCGCCGATCACGATGGAGAGGGCAGCGGCCTCGCGCTCGCCCGAGCGCACCGCCGCACCGGCCGCGCGCAATTCGCCCGCCAGTTCCTTGCCGTGCTTGCTCATCCAGGTGTTGTGCCAGACCAGCAGCAGCACCGCGACGATCAGCACCGCGGCGTTCAGGATGTCCTGCCCGCTGCCCTCGAACGCGTCGGAGATCTTTTCCGCGAACAGGGCTACGAGGCCGGCCCCGGCCAATCCGCCCGCGATGCCCAGCAGCACCCAGCGCATCCGGCCGGGGATGCCGCGGGTCGCCGCCAGCACGATCGAGATGATGAGGCCTGCCTCGATGACTTCGCGGAAGGCGATGACGAAGGCGCCGATCATGGCGGTCTCCAGAGGTTGCGAGGTGTTGCGAGAGGGCGCGCGGACCGCGCTACCAGATCCAGAACATCAGCACCCAGTTGACCACCGACAGGATGGCCGCACCGAGGATGCAGGTGGTGGCCGCAGCCCGTCGGAGACCGTGGGCGTCGAGGCCGGCGACCCGCCAGGCGAGCCAGACGCTCCACAGGCTCGCCCCGCCGAGCATCCCGGCGCGGATCTCCGACACGTAGGGGATCACGATGCCGTCGCCCCGCAGGAACGTGACGGTAAGCGCCGAGAGCCCCAGGAAGACCCCGCAGCCCGCCACCGGGATGAGCGTCTGCGTCAGGTGGTGAAAGCGCCGGAGCGACCAGCCCCCGAGGGAGATGGTCGCCAGCGCGACGATCCCCGACAGGACAAGCCCGAGGATCACCGTCGCCGCGCCGATATAGGCCAGCAGCAGCCCGCCATCGAGAAGTGTCATGACGTCGCTGCGGTCGGGGTAGTTGGTCAGCACGAACCAGGGCGCAGACATCTCCAGCGGCCACGTCACCCCACGCTCGATGAGCCAGGTGGCGGCCCATTGCTTGGCCTCGACGTACCAGGGGCTCGCCGACCACTGGAACGCCCCCACCGCCAGGGCCAGCATGCCGAACAGGATCAGCACGGTCTGGTTGAAATCCGGCTCGGTGCCGGCGACGTGCACGATCTCATGATTGGGCGAGCGCAGGGCGAGGCGCACCGCCCCGCGATGATTGCTGCATCGCCCGCACATGTGGCAGGCCCCGGAGCCGCGCATCGTCTTCACCGGCACGAGCGGCGCGCAGTTGAACGCCTCGGCACCCCGGGCGGGCTTGGGCGAGGCCGCCCAGGCGGCGCGGTCGACCTGGAAGCTGATCGGGGCGAGCTTCGACAGCACCGCGAACACGCCGTTGACCGGGCACAGATAGCGGCACCAGACCCGCTTGTTGCGCCCGTAGAGCAGCCCGATGACGATCGCCGCCAGGGTCGAGCCGCCGAGCACCGCCAGGACCGGCTTCGGATAGCCGTACACGCTGGTCATCTGGCCGTAGACCGTGGTGCCGGCAAACGCCAGGAACGGCCAGCCCTGCCACGTGATCCAGCGCGGCACGGCGTAGCCGCGGCTCCAACGGCTGGCGAACTCGCTCAGCGCCCCCTCAGGGCAGAGCACCCCGCACCACGCCCGACCGACCAGCACCATGCTGAGCAGCACGAACGGCCACCAGATCCCCCAGAAGGCGAACTGCGCGGCCAGCGTCAGGTTGGTCCAGATATGGGCGGCGTTGTCGGGCAGCGGCAGCAGGGCGGGCACGATCACCAGCACCGCGTAGACGGCGATGATCAGCCACTGCACGGCCCGGAGCACCCAGCCGTAGCGGCGCATGCCGTCGCCGAGTTGCGCGAGCCGTGCGTCGATCCAGGCGCGGCGTGCGAGACGAGAGACGGCGGACAGGGCCGCAGGCGCTGTCGTCGACGCGCTCATTTGGCGACCAGGGTCGCCTTGGCGTCCGGATGGAAATCGTCGAACACCTGATAGGTGCCCGGATCGAGGGTGCGGAACACGATCGCCGAGGTTGAACCCGCCGCCAGCGCCTTCTCGCGCTTGAGCTCCGCGCTCTCGAACTCGACGGGCGACTGGCCGGTATTCGAGATCTCCAGCTTGAAGCGGGTGTTGGCCGGCACCTCGATCACCGCCGGGAGGATCACGCCGTCGCGCATCTCCACCTTGATCACCGGCATGTCGTCCGCGCGCACGGACGCGGCCGCGGAAGCGGCGAGGAGCAGGGCAGCGAGTGCGGCAGCGCGCAGCGGGCGGGACACGAACACCTCCGGAAACTTAATAGGCGCCCTTCTTGCCGACGCCGGCGAAGGTGAAGTCCTGCACGACGTCGAACGGCTCGAACCACGGGCCGACCCCCGTCTCCTTGTCGACGTGGCGGCCGAAATGGCTGTCCTTGCCGGGGGGCGCGACGGTGACCTTCAGGCGATAGCGGCCGGGACCGAACAGCTTGACGTTGTCGCCGTAATGCGGCCCGTCATTGGCGACCATCGGCATCAGCATCCCCGACACCTTCTGGTCGGTCGGCTTGTCGCCGTCGAGCTTCACCGCCTCGAAATGCACGTCGAGGGCCGGCACCCAGTCGCCCTCGGCGAAGCCGTTGCGGTTGTCCTTGGCGGCGCGAATGTCGGTCTCGAGATGGAGGTCCGATTGCGCGGCCGCGCGCATCATCCCGGCAGGCTCCATCTCGATCGGCTGCAAATAGACGGCAGCGACCTCCAGGCCGTTGCGGGTCACATGCGGGCCGATCGGCACCTCCTTGGCCGCGGCCGATCCCGCGATCGCGAGGGCGGCGACCATGGCGAGGCCGCGGAGAATCGTCGGGGCGGTTGAGGCACGCATGGTTTTGCACATAGACCCTCGCGCCAGAACTTCAAACAGGCATCACCCCACTATCAAATAATAACAATTCTAATCTGAAAGCCTATTGGGATGCTGGCGCTGTATTTCCCTGTCTCAGTCGCCCAATTGTCCGATTGTAATCTGTCGCAACCAAGACTTTTCTCCCGCCTGTTGCCGACCGGATCTTGACCGGTGCAGCGATCTCGGGAACGTCATGCAACTGCCACGCTGAAGGCCGAAACCATGGCCGAGGAGCGGATGCAGCGATGCCGCACCTGCGACACCGCGTGCGACGCCCCGGCCCGCCACGGCTTGCGCGGAAGCGAAGCGGGTTTTAGCAAAAGCTATATTGTTGCTGTGAGTCGCATGAGAATCCGTCCCGCGCCCCTGGCTCAAGCGAAATTCCGTGCTCGAATCCCGGCGCTGACCCAGGCGGCCGTTCTCCTGCTGACGCCTGCAGTCATCGCGCCTGCCGGCGCGGCCGACCTCGCGGCGCAGCGTCCGGCAGGGGAGGTATCCGCCTACACCGACTGGTCGGGCGGCTATGTCGGACTGGAAGGCAGTGCCGGCGGCTCCTACGGGGCCTACACGTTCGGCCCGACGACGATCGGGGGGCGGCCGGTCCCGGCCTTCAAGAGCGGCGACTCGACGGGCCGCAGCGACCAGGGGCGCAACGCCACCACGGCGGCGGGCGGGCTGTTCGGCGGCTGGAACTGGCAGGCGGGCCCCTGGGTGTACGGCGTCGAGGCCAATATCGACGCGGCGAACCTGAAGCGGCCGGTCCCCTCGACCCTCGCGGGCTTCGGCTACGCGGATGTGGACCCCGCGTTCAACATCGTGCGCGCCAAGACCGAACTCTACGGCACCCTGCGGGCGCGGCTCGGCTACAGCTTCGAGCGCTATCTCGTCTACGGGTCCTTCGGCCTCGCCGGCGCGAACGCGCGCTTCCTCGCGACCTATCCGGATCTCGATACGGGCAGCCAGAATACGGCGCGGCGCGAACTCGGCTATGTCGGGTTCACGCTCGGAGCGGGCGTGCAATACGCCATCACCGACGACCTCGCCCTGGGGATCGACTATCGCTACGTCGATCTCGGCGGCAGCCGGCGCTTCGGCTTGGGCACAGTCCCCGGCGATCTGGGCGGACCGGTCTCGACCCGGTCCAGCTTCACTTCGCACCAGATGTTCGCCCGCCTGATGTGGTTCCCGGACGGGCTGCGGGTCCCGCCGGATCCGGACGAGACGGCACCGCACGATCCCGACAATGGCGATACCGGCCGCTTTTCTCTGCACGGGCAGACGACGCTGATTGCGCAGGGCGTGCCGAACTTCCGCTCGCCCTATGAGGGCGCGCAGAGCCAGATCCCGAATCAGACCCGGCAGACCACCACGGCCACGATCTTCCTCGGGCTCAAGCTCACCGACACCACGGAAGTCTATTACAATCCCGAGTTCAGCCAGGGGTTCGGCCTGTCGCGGACGCTGGGCGTGGCTGGCTTCGTCAACGGCGAGGCGCAGAAGGCCGGCGCCCCGTTCCCGAAGCTGCGCTCGAACCGCTACTACGTGAAGCAGACGATCAACCTCGGCGGTGAGACCGTAGAGGTGCCGGACGGGCCGAACCAGGTTGCCACCCGCTACGATGCCGAGCGGATCACGCTGATCGCCGGCAAGTTCGCGCTGGGCGACTTCTTCGACGGCAACATCTACGCGCACGATCCGCGGGTGGACTTCTTCAACTGGTCGATCTGGGGCTCCTCGGCCTGGGACTTCCCGGCGAATCTCCCCGGCTTTACGCAGGGTGTCTATGCCGAGTACAACCGGCCGGAATTCGCGATCCGCGCCGCCTACACGCAGGTGCCCAAGGAGCCGTCGAGCGACGTGCTCGATCCGCGGGTGTTCCGCCGGGCGGGGCTCAATGCCGAGTTCGAGCAGCGCTACGTCCTGCCGGGGCTGGACCAGCCGGGCAAGCTGCGCCTCGGGTTCTTCTCGAATGTCGGCAACTCGGCCAACAACCGGGAGGTGGTGACGCTGACGCAACTCGGCGCGTTCGACGACATCAACGACGCGGCGGGGGCAACCCGGCGCCCCCGGCGCAAGACCGGCGGCTACGTCAACCTGGAACAGGCGCTGACGCCGGAACTCGGCCTGTTCGCCCGCGCCAGCCTGAACGACGGCCGCACGGAGAACATCTCGTTCACCGATGTCGACCAGAGCTTCTCCGGTGGCCTGTCGCTGAAGGGCAAGGCCTGGGACCGGCCGGACGACACCGTCGGGATCGGCGCGGCAATGAACGGGCTCTCGCCCTCCCACCGGGCGGCCTTCGCGGCCGGCTTCTACGGGCTGCTGATCGGCGATGGCCGGCTCAACTACGGCACCGAGCGGGCTCTGGAGACCTACTACGCCCTGAACCTGACCAAGTTCGTGACCCTGACCTTCGACTACCAGTTCATCGACAATCCCGGCTACAACCGCGACCGCGGCCCGGCCCACTTCTTCGCCTCGCGGCTGCACGCGGATTTCTGACGGCGCACGACGCCTGTTCGGATGGTGTTGGGCGAACGTCCGCGCGGGTGTTGGGAACGTCATGGTTTCGAAAGGTCGAGACCTTCCGCGGGTTCAGGGCAGCGCCCTGCGATCCGACGCGCAGACGCCTGAGGCTTGCCTCGGCCAGAACGCGCTCACGGATCGCCGGCGTTTACGGACTCCATCGCCGTCACCCCGAAAATATCCTCGAACGCCGCCCGGAGCTGCATGTCCACCTCGGCCATGCTCACCGGCAGACCGAGATCGACGAGGCTCGTCACGCCATGCAGGCGCACCCCGCAGGGCACGATCCCGTCGAAATGCGCGAGGTCCGGCTCGACGTTCAGGCTGATCCCGTGAAAGCTCACCCAGCGGCGCACCCGGATGCCGATCGCCGCGATCTTGTCCTCGACCTCCGGCCCCTTCTCGGGGCGGCGCACCCAGACGCCGACCCGGTCCTCCCGGCGCTCGGCGCGGACGTTGAAGGCCGCGAGCGTCTCGATCAGCCACGCCTCCAGGCTCGCCACGTAGGCGCGCAGATCGCGGCTGCGGCGGTCGAGATCGAGCATCACGTAGGCCACGCGCTGGCCGGGTCCGTGATAGGTGTACTGCCCGCCCCGCCCCGTGGCGTGGACCGGGAACCGGTCGGGCGTCACCAGATCCTCCGGCCGGGCCGACGTTCCGGCCGTGTAGAGCGGCGGATGCTCCAGCAGCCAGACACATTCGGGTGCCGTACCGCGGGCGATCGCCTCGACCCGCGCCTCCATCCAGGCCACGGCGGCCTCGTACGCCACGGGCGCGTCGCTCACCCGCCACGTCACCGGCCCCGCGACCGGATCGGAGCCGGGCCGCTTCGGGAAGGCATGGGGACTCACCATGAGGCGGGGCGCGTTTACCAATGGTTCACCATCCTGCGTCGATGGTCGAAGCCTTCAACATCCGCGGCCGGCGGTTGCAAGGTCTTGGCCGCGAGACGGGATGGCGGGCAGTGGCGGTCTTCGAGACGCTGAAGGTCGATCTGACGGTGGTGCTCGGCCGCACCCGCATGCCGCTGCACATGCTGCTGCGCATGGGCCGCGGCGCCGTGATCGAGCTGGACGCCAGCGACAGCGACATGGTCGAGATCCTGGCCAACGACCATCCGGTCGCCCGCGGGCAGATCGTGGTGACCGGTGACCGCATCTCCGTCGAGGTGACGGAGTTGATCCGCAAGGCGGCCTCGATCGTGGAGCCGGGCGCCAGCATCGGTGACGGTGCGGCCTCGTTTCTGGACAGCGGGTACGAGTCCGCGTGAGCGAAGCGCTTGTCGGCGGTGGATCGATCTGTTATCCGCTGCGCCGCCGGCACCAGATCGGCCTCCGGGATTTCCCGCGGGCCGCTTTTGTCGAGCGAGCGGACACGGATCGTCGCGTCCGATGCGGCCATGGCGGAATTGGTAGACGCGCTAGCTTGAGGTGCTAGTCCCGCGAGGGGTGGAGGTTCGAGTCCTCTTGGCCGCACCAATCTTCTCTCTCTTGAAGAGACAGGATTGGTGCAGAACGACGTGACCGGGGCGACCAGAGCCCCAGGAGCGGTCCCGCACGATCACCAACAGATTTGCAGTCGACCAGACTGGCCCTGGCTACCGGGACGGGTCGGCGGTCCGCAGGTGATACTCAGTCCGATCCCGACGTTCGACGCCCACCCACGCCGTCATGCCGTGGGAAAGTGCGGCGCTGCGAGGCGGCAGCCGACAATCGACCCCCGCCCGCAGACGCTCAGCGGCCCGATGGCTGGCCGGTCGTGCCGTGCTGGAACCCCGACGCGTTCGGCGGGCCCTTCATCTTGCCGTCCTGGGTGGCGGTGGTGTCCGGCGTGGTGGCGCCGGCTGTCCCTATGGTCTCCGCCTTGCCGAAGCCCGCGGCATTGGGCGAGCCCTGCATGCGGGGCGTTGTTCCGGGCGTGCCAGCACCACCGGCATTTTCGGCGGCGAAACTGGCGGTCCCCATCGACAACAGGCCAACAGCCGCGATCAGTGCGGTCTTTCGCATGGCAGACTCCTCGAGCGTTCCACGATCACGTCTTGTGCGTGATCCGTGCACCAACGTCCGCAACGGACGCCTGTTCACTTCGTCAGTCCGTTCGGGGGCTATCGGGCGGTGATCGCGTTTTTGATCGTGTCGTAATCGGCGCGTTTCAGGACCCGGCGCGTCAGGAGCTCATCGGGGGAGGCGTAGGGACGGAACTCGATGATCCTCCGGCCGATCATACCGGCCCCGAGCGCATTCAATTGCTCCACCGACGCCGTGTTGAGATCGACGCTCCCACCCGGCGAGACGGAGGGGGCCTGAGCCTCTCCCGGGGCCGGCTCCGTTCGCAAACCTGTTGTGGACGCACCGTCGGATTGCCGCGGGGGAGAGCCGAGATCGGCCGAGGGACCGGGCGACGGGTTCGCCGGAGCAGCAGCGGACGGGGATGATGCCGGGGGCGCCGTCGCCGCCATCCCGGGACCGGCCGACGATCCCGGCACGATGGTCCGGATGGACTGCCCCTTGGCGTCCAGGGTGGTTCGCTGCTGTTGCGACAGGGGAATCACCGTGGAGGTCCGCTTGTCCGGCCCGCCTTGAGGGCGTGGGCCATACCCGATCCACAGGGCTGCCAAGACGATTGCGATCACCGCCAGACCGGCGCTCACGGACAGAACAGATCGGATCATTCGTCCCCCTCTTCGGCCGGCCCAATGCTTATCCCCGGGCCCGCGATACCATCCGCGCTTCCTCACGGATCGCGCGGGGCAATTCAAGGTTCGATGGAGCCGCTTTGAACCGTCCTCCGGCGAGCCAACGCTGTCCCCGGGGCCGGATTGCGCAAGACGGCGGCCTGTCGAGCCTTGCACAGGAGGGGGCGGTGCCATGCGGCGGCTCAGGCCGCGCGACGTTGACTTCGCAGCCGCACACCTGCATATCGGCGTTGCAGCGTCAGCGGCCGCCATGGCCCGCTTGAGGGGGTTGCGTGACGGATCCTGCGCCATCGCGGCGTGATCCGGCCCCCCTCTTCATAACGTGCATGCACCCGGGCCGCCCCATCACGCGGGCTGCCCCCTGCCAACGGACCGGCCTCAACACGGCATTTCTCGCGCGAAACGCGCGGCGCCCGGCCGGACCTGCTGCATCGGATACATCCTTGACCCAATTCACCGATTTTGGCCTCGCCCAGCCCGTGCTGCGGGCGCTCAGCGAAGCCGGCTACGTCGCGCCGACCCCGATCCAGGCCCAGGCGATCCCGCCGGCCATGACGGGCCGCGACCTCTGCGGCATCGCCCAGACCGGCACCGGCAAGACCGCGGCCTTCGCGCTGCCGATCCTGCACCGCCTCGCCCTATCGGATCGCCGGGCCCCGCGCCGCGGCTGCCGGGTGCTGGTGCTCTCGCCGACCCGCGAGCTCGCCAACCAGATCGCCGAATCGTTCTCCGATTACGGCCGGCACCTGTCGTTCACCAACACGGTGGTGTTCGGCGGCGTCACCATCAGCCGCCAGGAGCGCGCGCTGGCGCCGGGCGTCGACATCCTCGTCGCCACGCCGGGCCGCCTGATCGACCTGATCGAGCGCCGCTCGCTGACGCTGGAGGGTGTCGAGATCCTCGTCCTCGACGAGGCCGACCAGATGCTCGATCTCGGCTTCATCCACGCCCTCAAGCGCATCGTGAAGATGCTGCCGCAGAAGCGCCAGAGCCTGTTCTTCTCGGCCACCATGCCGAAGAACATCGCGGGGCTGGCGAGCCAGTACCTTACCGATCCGGTCCAGGTCGCGGTGACGCCGGTCGCCACCACGGCCGAACGGGTCGATCAGCAGGTGATCTTCGTCCACACCGGCGCCAAGCAGGCGCTGCTGGGCCACATCCTGCGCGATCCGGCGATCGAGCGCGTCCTCGTTTTCACCCGCACCAAGCACGGGGCGGACCGCGTCGTGCGCGGCCTCGACAAGGTCGGCATCGCGGCAGCGGCGATCCACGGCAACAAGAGCCAGCCCCAGCGCGAGCGGGCGCTCCAGGCCTTCCGCGACGGCGATTGCCGGGTGCTGGTGGCCACCGACATCGCGGCCCGCGGTATCGATGTCGAGGGCGTGAGCCACGTCATCAACTTCGATCTGCCGAACGTGCCGGAGAGCTACGTTCACCGGATCGGGCGGACCGCCCGCGCTGGCGCGGACGGGCTCGCCATCTCGTTCTGCAACGACGAGGAGAAGGCCTACCTGCGCGACATCGAGCGCATCACGCGCCAGAAGGTGCCGGTGGCGGGCTTCCCCGAGGGCTTCACTCCGCCGTCCCGCCAGGAAGCGGCCGAGATCGCCCGCGAGGAAGAGCGCCGGCCCGAGCGGCAGCAGCAGCGTCCGGGTGGTGGCCGCCCGGGCCAGCAGCGGCCCCGGCAGCAGCAGGGTCGTCCCCAGCAGGGGCGCCCCGAGGGCGGACGCGGCTTCGGCGGTCAGGGTGCCGCCCCCCGGCAGGGACGGCCTCAAGAGGGCCGGCCGCAGGAGGGCCGTGGCCAGGCTCCGCAGGGCCGCGAGGCCCGGCCGCAGGGCGAGCAGCGCCCGAGCCAGGGTCGCCCGAGCCGCGATAGCCGGCCCCAGCGGGCCGATGCCCGCCCGCGTAGCGGTGGCGGCGGTGGTAGCGAGGGCCGCAACATCGGCTGGCTGGAGCGGGCGCCCCGCTCCTAAACAGGCCACGACTTCGAACGCTTTCCGCCGAACTGGATATCGGCTCAGCGGAGAGCGCTCTACACCAGAGCGTTGGAGCCATGCCTGATCGCAACGCAATCGGGCATGGCACGCGGTGAGACAACACAACCGCCCGGGACAGATCCGTCCCGGGCGGTTTTTCGCGTGCTCACACCTTCGTGAGCCGTCAGACGTCGATCTCGTAGCCGCACGAACGCGCGCTAACTGAGCGAGCCGGCCCTAGAGCCAGCAATCCAATCATCGGAGAAAACGCCTCATGCTAAGGATTCTTGTCCCGGCCGCCGCCCTCGTCGTGGCGTCGCTGTCGCCGGCTCTTGCCCTGGAAGTCACGAAGTCGGTCGATGTCGCCGCTGCGCCCGAGGCGGTGTGGAAGACGATCGGCGGCTTCTGCGGGATCGGCGATTGGCATCCGGTGATCGAGAAATGCGCCCTGTCCAAGAAGGGCGGCAAGGATGTCCGGACGCTCAGTCTGAAGGGCGGCGGGACGATCGTCGAGGAGGAAGAGTCCCGCAGCGACAAGAAGATGGACTACACCTACACGATCCTGGAAGGCCCGCTGCCCGTGACCGACTACCACTCGACCATCATGGTGGCGAAGGCAGGCAGCGGCTCCAAGGTGACGTGGACGGGCACGTTCAAGGCCAAGGGCGCTCCGGACGACAAGGCCAAGGAGGCCATCGCCGGCGTCTACGAGGCCGGCCTGAAGGGCATCGCCACCAAGGCGAAGTAAGCAGGCTCCAAGCCAATGCGGGAGAACGGCACCGTTCTCCCGCGTGTAACGTCCGGCGCCCGCCCTCGGGTGGGCGCCTTCCCTTCCTGACGCGGCAACCCATTTCAGCGGGCGGATTGTCAGGGAGCCTGCACCATGCGGTTCGAACTCTATCGGGATGCAAAGAACGAGTGGCGCTGGCGCCTGCGGGCGCGCAACGGCGAGGTGATCGCTGAGTCCGGTGAGGGCTACGTCCGTCGCGAGGATTGCGAGCACGGCATCGCTCTCGTGCGGCAAAGCGCCGAGGCACGCATCGAGGACATGACCACGAAGATCGCCTGACGCCACGCGTCCCAGGCCTTTCTCAACCCGGGATCAACCCTGTCGAAAACTCAGCAGTGGTTACGCTGCAACGCTTCACCTCGCCCACGCGTTGCAGCGTTTCGGACCGGGCGGTGGGTTCTCGCTTCCCGTGCGGTTCGTCGTCGGAGACGCAATCACACAAAGGGAGTCGAGACCGTGCTGAGGAAATTCCTGCTCGCGGCCCTGCTGGTGCTGGGCTTCGCGGCCGCAGCGCCGGAGGGCGCGTCCGCCGCGCCGATCGGCCCGGGGCTCGCCCTGCCGGCCAATGCCGCGCCGGCGGTGGCCGAGAAGGCCCAGTACTACTATCGTCGTCGCTTCTACGGTCCGCGGCCCTTCTACCGCCGCCCCTACTACCGTCGCCGGTTCTACGGCCCGCGGCCCTTCTATCGCCGCCCCTACTACCGCCGCCGGTTCTACTACTAAGCTGATTCCAGCCTGACCGACCCGGCGGCTCCCCGAGCCGCCGGGTTTTTCATGCCGTGAGTCGGGCTGCGCATGAAGTTACCATGCGGTATGATGCCGAAGACGGGACCGCCGACGACAGATCGGCCGGCCCGGGAGGATGCCCGATGAACGATGTTGCACAAAGCGCCGAGCCTGCCGCGGCGTCACCGGACCTCTGGCAATCGATCCCACTCGAATGCATCCTGAGCGCGGCCGCCATCCTGCTGGCGGCGGGGCTCAAGCTCGCCGGCCTTCTCTCCTGACGGCGCGCGACGGACGGGTGGTCGGCATGGAGCACGTCGGGATCTCATCGGCAGCGAGCGTGGCGCCGCCTCCGGAGATCGATCTGCCGAAGGGCGACCTGACAGTCCGCACCATCGCCATGCCGGCCGACACCAACGCCAACGGCGACATCTTCGGCGGCTGGGTCCTGTCGCAGATGGATCAGGCCGGCGGTATCGCGGGGGTCGACCGGGCGCAGGGCCGGGTCGTGACCGTGGCGCTCGATGCCATGACCTTCATCCGGCCGGTCCGGGTCGGCGACGTGCTGTGCGTCTACACCCGGGTTTCCCATGTCGGCCGGACCTCGATGAAGATCGAGGTCGAGGCCTGGGCGCGGCGCTTCTGCACCCAGGTCCGCGAGCGGGTGACGCAGGCCACCCTCACCTTCGTGGCTGTCGACGAGGCGGGCCGACCCCGGCCGATCCCGCCGGAAGTCCCCTCGCCCCACGCAGCTACCTGAGCGGGTTTCGCAAAAGTGGCCGCCGGCTTTGCGATGAAAACCTGCGACCCGCTCAGGATGTAGACGGCTACTTGATCACCGCGCAGGCGACCCGGTCGCCGGCGCCGCCGATCGGCTGGGTGGTGTGGTCGTCCTCGTTGGCGTGGATGATCAGCGCCGAGCCGTCTCCGTCCTTCAGGCCGCCCTCGCCGTTGAGCGGCGTCTCGCTCCAGACCTCGGCGTTGGCCGAGCCGTCCTGCGCCACGTAGAGGTTCGGCAGGTCGCCCTCGTCCGGCCCGTCCGGGTTCAGCAGGCCGTGCTTGCTCTGGTCGTGGTTCACATGCGCCTTGGAGTTCATGAACTTCGGATCGGAGCAATCGCCGACCGCGTGGAAGTGCAGGCCGTGCCAGCCGGGCGACAGGGCGCCGGCCTGAAGGGCGACGCGCAGCACCAGGGCATTGGCACCGTCGCGGATCGCCAGAGAACCGATCGTGTCGCCCTTGGCGTTCTTGATCGGCGCCGAGAAGGTCTCGGCGGCCTTGGCGGCCTCCTTCGGCGGCTCCTGGGCGTGGGCTGCGCCCGCGGCGACGGTCGCGAGCGCTGCGAGCAGCGGCAGGGTACGAATCATGCGGTGGCTCTCCTGTCAGGCCCGGTCTAGTTAGGGAGCGCGCTCGCCAGCGACAGGGCCGAGCGGGGCACCTATGCCGCAGATCTGCCGGGACCGCACGAAGCCTTGATGACCTCAGACCGGACCATACCGGAGCGCACTACGGCGGCGCGCCGTGCCGACCTGTTCCTGGTGGAGCACGGCCACTTCGAGAGCCGGGCCCGGGCGCAGGCCGCGATCCGCGCCGGGCTGGTGCGCGTCGACGGCCGGCCGCTCGCGCGTGCCTCGGAGGCGATCGAACCCGGGGCCCGGATCGAGTCTAGCCCCGAGCACCCTTACGCCTCGCGCGGGGGCCTCAAGCTGGCCGCGGCCCTGGACGCGTTCGGCCTCGATCCGGCGGGGCGCGTCGCCCTCGATGTCGGCGCTTCGACCGGCGGCTTTACCGATGTGCTGCTCACCCGGGGCGCGCGCTACGTCCATGCGGTCGATGTCGGCCGGGGACAGCTCCATCCGCGACTCCTGGCCGATCCCCGGGTGGTGAACCGCGAGGGCGCCGATATCCGCAGCCTGGATCCCGCCGCGCTGGCGCCGCGACCGGACCTTGCGAGCGTCGATGTCAGCTTCATCGGCCTGCGCCTCGTGCTACCGGTGCTACCAGCCCTCCTGGCGCCGGGCTCGGGACTCGTCGCGCTGATCAAGCCGCAATTCGAGGCCGGCCGCGACCGGATCGGCCGGGGCGGCCTGGTGCGCGATCCCGCTATCCACGCGGAGGTCTGCGCGGCCGTGCGCGGCGAATTGGAGCGGCTCGGCGCCGCGATCCTGGGCCTGATCGCCTCGCCGGTGACCGGCGGCGACGGCAATGCCGAGTTCCTGATCGGCGCGAGGTTGGCGTGAGTGAAACGATAAGCGAGACCATCACGATCCGCGATCTCGGCGCCCGCGGCGACGGCATCGCGGAGGACGGGACCCTCGTCTCCTATGCGCTGCCCGGCGAGCGCGTCGCGATCCAGCGCGAGGGGCGCCGCGCCGAACTGCTCGGCGTCGAGCAGCCCTCGGCCGACCGCGTCGAGCCCTTCTGCCCCTACGTGATGCGCTGCGGCGGTTGCCGCACCCAGCACCTCGCGCGGCCGGCCGAACTCGCGTGGAAGCGGGGCCTCGTCGCCCAGGCCCTTTCGCAGGCCGGTCTCGGCGTTGCGCCCGAGCCCGCCATCGACGCTCACGGCACCGGACGGCGGAGGCTCACGCTTCATGTCCGGGCGGTCGAGGGTCGCGCCGAGGCGGGCCTGATGGCGGCGCGCAGCCACGAACTGGTGCCGATCGACCATTGCCCGATTACGGTGCCGGCGCTGCACCCGGCGCCCGACGTGGCGCGCCGCCTCGCCGCTCCCCTCGGCCATGGCCGCAAGCCGCTCGACGTGGCCGTCACCGCCACCGACCAGGGTCTCGACGTCGACCTGCGTGGCCACGGACCGGTGAGCGCCGGCGTCGGGGCCGCCCTGGTGCGGGTCGCGGGCGAACTCGGCCTCGCCCGGCTGTCGCTCCACGGCGAACGTCTGATGGAGGCCGAACCGGTCTCGGTGACCGACGGCGGCACGCGCCTCTATCCCTCGCCCGGCGGGTTCCTTCAGGCGACCGCCGCGGGACAGGCTGTCCTCGTCGAGCTGACCCTTGCGGCCCTTGGGTCCCGTATCCGCAAGGTCGCAGATCTGTTCTCCGGCTGCGGGCCGCTCAGCCTGGCGATGGCCGGGCGCGCTGCGGTCCATGCCGTGGAATCCGACGCGGCGGCGCTGGCCGGTCTCGACCGAGCCTTCCGGGCCGCGACGGGCCTGCGCCAGATCACCACCGAGCGGCGCGACCTGTTCCGCCGCCCGCTGCTGCCCCTCGAACTCGGCGCCTTCGACGCCGTGGTGTTCGATCCGCCCCGGGCCGGCGCGGAGGCCCAGGCCCGCCAGCTCGCCGCCGCGAAAGTGCCCCTGGTGATCGGCATCGCCTGCGACGCCGGCACTTTCGCCCGCGACGCCGCCACGCTGGTGGCCGGCGGTTACCAGCTGGAATCGGTCACGCCGGTCGACCAGTTCCGCCATGCGGGGCATGTCGAGATGGTCGGCGTGTTCCGACGCACGGCGCAACGGCGATGAGCGACGCAACCTGCAGGGGATTCTCACGTTCTCTCGGCGATTGGAGATTTTCCATGCCCAGAGGATCCCTGCGCCCGCTGGCGCTCGCCGCCCTGAGCCTCGCCCTGCCGGGCTCGCTGGCCGCACAGACCGTCGCCCCCGACGAGACCGGCACAGGCGGTGGCCCCGCCTCGACGATCACGGCGCCGAACACCAATCGTTACGGCGTCACCAAGCCGCCGGGCACCTCCATGGGCCCCGGCGAGGTTCCATCGCGCCAGGAGCAGCAGCGCGAGCGGGCCCTGACCGACAAGATCGACGACAGCATCTGCGACGGCTGCAATTAGGCCGGTCGCCAGGGTCGGTTAGATTCGGCGGCGGATGACGCGGTGCCTGACCACCGGCGCACGTCCGTTCGCCAGGTGCACCCCGCGGACGGCTGACGGGGGCTCTGCACCGGAGACCGACCGGTGCGCGGCAAGCCTGACCGCGATGTCACGGAAGCGTCAGAAAACACCGTCACACCCCCAGCGCAGCTTGCGCCGGGAGTCGCCGTGCCGGATGCGGATAAAACCCAGCGCTGTCCCGTGATCGTCCTGCACCCGAGACCTGTTCGTGATCTTCATCCACCAGCCCGCCGTCGGCGCCGGATCCGCGCTGCTTGAACGCCGCATCATCGACCTCCAGGATCCGATTCCCGAGGATACCGTCTGGCTCGATCTGATCCGGCCGAGCCGCGAGGAGGAGATGAAGGTCGAGGCCTTCGCGGGCATCGAGGTGCCGACCCGCGAGGAGATGAAGGACATCGAGCCGTCCGAGCTGCTCTATGTCGAGGAGGGCGCCCGCTACATGACCGGGCGGGTGCTCTCGAAGGTGAGCGATTCCGAGGAACCGGGGCTCGCCGGCATCACCTTCATCCTGCGGGGCAACCGCCTCGTGACGGTGCGCCACGAGGAGCCGCAGGCGTTCCGGATGTACACGCAGCGCGCTGGCCGCACGATGGGCAACGGCAGCGCCTCCGCGCCTTCCGGCGAGACCATCCTGGCGGGCCTGATCGAGGCGGTGATCGACCGGGCCGCCGACGTGCTCCAGCTGCAGGGCGAGCGGATCGACCGCCTCTCGGGCAAGATCTTCGAGGTGCAGGACGATCCTTCCGCCCGCAACACCGCCCTTCAGGACACGTTGCGCGCGCTGGGCCGGCACGGCGACCTGATCTCGAAGCAACGCGAGAGCCTCGTCTCGATGGAGCGCATCCTGCTCGCGCTCTCGGCGACGTACCGAACCAACAAAGCCCCGCGCGACCTGCGCGAGGATGTCCGCTCGACCCTGCGGGATCTTCAATCCCTGGAGGAGCACGCGACCTTCCTGAACAACAAAATTCAGTTTTTGCTCGACGCGACCCTTGGTCTCGTCAACCTTGAGCAGAACAACATCATCAAGCTGTTCTCGGTCATGGCGGTCGTCTTCATGCCGCCGACGCTGATCGCGTCGATCTACGGCATGAATTTCAAGTCCATTCCGGAACTGGATTTGTCGTTCGGATACCCGATGGCCCTGATCATGATGGTCGTGGCCGCGGTATTTCCGTACTTTTTCTTCCGCTGGAAGAAGTGGCTGTAGAGATAATTCCGGTCTCAAAACGGAAAAGGATTAAGATTTTTATCGGAGAATACGCAACATGAAGGCGCGGCACCGCCGCGAAGACGGAAATTTCCATGCGTATCTCCCTCAAGACGGTTCTCTCCGGCGCGATCGCCCTGCTGGCGCTCGCCGCGGCCGGCCAGGGCGTCGCCAGTGTCGTGTTCCTGTCCGAGATCGAACAGAACGCGACGGCGGTCTCACAGCAGGCGCTGCCGACCCAGAACCAGGCCGAGGCGATCGGGACGGCCGTCCGGGACGCGCGGCTGAGTCTCTACAGGCTCGCGGTGGCGTCCCCCGACGCGACAGCCCTGGACAAGAACCAGACCGCCCTCACCGATACGCTCGGGTCGCTCTCGGGCCTGCGCCAAGCCTTCCAGGACCGCCTGACGGCACCGCGCGACCGGGCGATCTACGAGCGCTTCACCACGGCCTGGAACGCCTACCAGAACGTCCAGCTGCAAGTGGTCGAGCTGATGATCGCGGGCGACCAGCCCGGAGCCCTCGCGCTCGTGCTGGATCCCGCCACCAGGGCGCGCAACGACGAGGCCGTGGCGAGCCTCACGGAAGCGATCGCCTCCGCCCGCGCGCAGACGGAGGTCAACGTCGCCGAGACCGCCCGGGAAGCGACCCGCGCCAAGCTCGTCGCCGTGGTGGCCACCGTGGTCGGCCTCGCGGTCGCCGCCGCCGCATTGCTGTTCGCGATCTTCGGAATCGCCCGGCCGATCGCGCGCATGACCGGTGCGATGGGTCGGCTGGCCGAGGGTGACGAGACCGTGGCGGTTTCCGATACGGGCCGCCGCGACGAGATCGGCGCGATGGCGGCCGCCGTCCAGGTGTTCAAGGACAACCTCATCCGCAGCCGGGCACTGGAGCGTGACACCGCCCTCGCCCGCCAGGATGCCGAGACCCAGCGCCGCCACGCCGTCCACGCCATGGCGGACACCTTCGAGGCCGCGGTCGGCGGCGTGCTCGCGCGGGTCTCGGATGCCGCACGCGGTCTGCGCGCCGATGCCGAGACGATGTCGCGCACGGCCACGCACACGGCCGAGCGGTCAGCGACGGTGGCGGGCGCCGCGCAGGAGGCGGCCCAGCATGTCGGCACCGTGGCGGCGGCCGCCGAGGAGCTCGGCGCCTCGGTCCAGGAGATCAGCCGCCAGGTGGACGGCTCCGCCGACCTCGCCCGGGGCGCGGTGGTCCAGGCCGGTCAGACGGCCAACCTCGTGCAGGAGTTGAGTGCGGCGGCGGGTCGGATCGGCGACGTGGTGCGGCTCATCACCGACATCGCCGGGCAGACCAATCTGCTGGCGTTGAATGCCACGATCGAGGCGGCCCGGGCCGGGGCGGCCGGCAAGGGTTTCGCGGTGGTGGCCGCCGAGGTGAAGCAACTCGCCGAGCAGACCGCCAAGGCCACGGGAGAGATCGCCGGGCAGGTCGGCCGCATTCAGGGCGCGACCGGTCAGACCGTCAACGCGATCGACGGCATCGCGGCGCGGATCCGCGAGATCGACGGCGTGGCGACCTCGATCGCGGCCGCCGTGGAGGAGCAGGGGGCGGCGACCCGGGAGATCGCCCGCAACGTCGCGGAGGCGGCCCTTGGCACGGGCGCGGTCACCGGCACGATCGACGCGGTGGCACAGGCCGCCGACGAGACCGGCACGGCCGCCACCCGCATGCTCACCTCGGCGGCAAGCCTGTCCGAGCAATCCACCGAGCTGCGCCGGGAGATCGACACCTTCCTGACGACCGTGCGGGCCGCCTGAGGCTTCCCGCTCGGCATTGTGCATCATCCCGAAAGCCGGGGGCTCCCTTTCGGGATGAGGGGCTAGGGCCTTCGTTTCGACGCGCTCTCTGACGCCGAACCGGTGGCCGCTTCGGCGGAGACCGCGCTAGCCCGGGCTCGACAGCTTCATCAGCACGAGCCCGGAACCGATCAGGCCGGCCGCCAGCATCCGTACAGCGCCCGCCTCCTCGCCAAGTACGGCGATGCCGACGAGGAACGCGCCGACGGCGCCGATGCCGGTCCAGATCGTGTAGGCGGTTCCAAGCGGTAGCGTGCGCATGGCGAGCGCCAGGAAGCCGACGCTCGCGGCCATCGCGACGGCCGTGATCGCAGTCGGCCCGAGGCGCGTGAAGCCGTCCGATTGCTTCATCGCGAAGGCCCAGACGACTTCGAGGATGCCCGCAGTGACGAGATAGATCCAGGCCATGGCGGCCCTCCTGAAAGGGCCGGGCCGTCCCGGGCTTGTGCCCCGCTGAACGAGGGGAGGACGTGGCCTCGCGCGACGTCAGCTAAGGTTCACGCGGATCGGCCGCAAGGGCGGCGCGGGATCCAACCCGAGCCGATCCCCGTCACGCCACCGCGGCGAGGTGCTTCACCTCGGCCTTGACCACCACCTTGCCCACCGGTGCGGCCTTACCGCAGCTTTCGGCTTCCGGAGCCAGCACCGGCGGCTGCACCCAGCGGCCGGCGTCGAGCTCGGTGATCCGGCCGTTGATCTCGCGGATGACGTAGCGCGAGAACGGATAGACGTGCAGGTAGATCACCATGTTGGTGACCACCGCCTCCAGGGCGGCCGGGTTATGGCGAGCCGTGTCCAGGAACACGCTCCAGAAATGCTTGGCGAGTTCCGGCCGGCGCACGGTCATCCGCCAGCACACCCGCAGCAGCGAGTAGAGATCGTGGACGACGTGGCGCCAGTTGAGTTTCTGGGCCGCGAATTTCGGCCGCTTGACCTGCCGCGCCACGACGCGCACCCGGTCGAAGAAGTTCTTCGGGTCGTAGACCTCCTGCAGGACGTCCCGGTAATCGGCCAGCACGTCGCGCTGCGGGCGCAGGGTGACGAAGTTGAGTCCCTGCGTGCACTGATCGCCCTGGTCGGCGGTGGTGTGGGCGAAATTCTCGTAGAGCCGGCCCTCCTTGCGCAGGCGCCGCGAGAGCTGCGTGTTCGGCAGCGCGTAGAGCAGGCCCACCATGGCGATCGGGATGCCGGTCTGGCTGATGCAGAGCGACATCGCCTTGGAGATGCTGTCCTGCTCGGTGTCGAAGCCGACGATGAAGCCGGCGGTGACGAACATCCCGTTCTCGTACAGCTTGTGGACGCTGTCGGCGATCGAGCGCTTGGTGTTCTGCTTCTTCTGGGTCTGGATCAGGGTCGCCTCGTCGGGAGTCTCGATCCCGGTGAACAGGGCGAAGAAGTTCGCGTCCCGCATCATCCCGAGCAGTTCGTCGTCATCCGCGAGGTTGAGCGAGGCCTCGGTGGAGAACTTGAACGGGTAGCCGTGATCCGCCTGCCACTGGATCAGGTGCGGCAGGAACAGCTTGATCGCCTTCTTGTTGCCGATCAGGTTGTCGTCGACGAAGTCGACATGGCCCCGGTGGCCGAGGCTGTAGAGCCGGTCGAGTTCGGCCAGCATCTGCGGCGTGGTCTTGGTGCGCGGGGCGCGGCCGTACAGCTCGATGATGTCGCAGAACTCGCAGGTGAACGGGCAACCTCGCGAGAACTGGACGCCGATGTAGAGATAATGGCTGAAGGTCAGCAGGTCGAAGCGCGGGATCGGGCTCTTGGTGACGTCGGCCTTGAACTTCTCCGCCGTGAGCCGGCCACGGCGCTCACCCGACTCCCAGGCGGCCACGAACTTGTCGAGGATGCCCTCGGCCTCGCCCAGC
This sequence comes from Methylobacterium sp. GC_Met_3, assembly GCF_026540775.1. Lineage (NCBI taxonomy): Bacteria > Pseudomonadati > Pseudomonadota > Alphaproteobacteria > Hyphomicrobiales > Methylobacteriaceae > Methylobacterium > Methylobacterium sp. GC_Met_3. Next base: position 26,382 of record NZ_JALNUL010000018.1, on the reverse strand, counting down.
ACGAGGAAATCCGCCTTGTCGTAGACCTCCGGGGTCGAGGTCGGCGCGGGGCCGCCGACGCAGACCGGGGTACCCAAAGCCACGCACTTGTCGATGACGACGAGGCAGTCCGGCTCCTGGGGCAGCATGCCGCCGGTCATCACGAGGTCGGCCGCGCGGATCTGGTCGTCCGTCAGGTCTTCGCAGTTGCGATTGACCAACGTCACCTGCCAGGCCGGCGGCAGCATCGCGGCCAGCGTGATCAGGCCGAGCGGCGGCGCCGGAGCGCGGGCGCCCTGGATCTCCATCGCCTCCTTGAAATTCCACATGGAGTTTTCGTAGAACTTCGGGAACACCATCAGCACGCGCGGGGCTGTGTTCGCTTCCGACATGCCGGTTTCCCTCGTTCATGCGCGCGGCCGGGCCCCGGGAGGAATCGGGGCAGGCACAGGCGCCATCCTCACTTGCGGGCGAATTGAGGCCGTTTTTCGCTGCCGCAACAATCCGGATCGCCGAGTTGCAAAGGACGCGCCTCTACGAGCAGCGAATGCTCCACCGCGGTGCGCCGAGGCGGTGGATTCCATCATCGTGTTCGGGCGCGTGCCCTTTCGGCTACACACCCGGTGCACAACTGATCAGGGTTCGATCCGGAAGCGCTCCGGCTGCGTGCCGTCCGCGTCGGTGAAGCCGTAGATCCGGGCGAGGTCGCCCGCATGCAGCACCGCGCCCGCTCGCTGCGCGATGTCGGGGTCGGCGGCGAGTGCGGCAAGCGCCCGGCCGGCATAGAGCGGACCTTCCGTGGCGTGGGCGTCCTGCCCGAGGTCGCGCGCCCGCTCGGTGGCGACGAAGCCCGGCGAGAGGCCGAGCGCCGTGACGCCATGCGGCGCCAGCTCCCGCGCGAAGGCCAGGGCCAGCCGGTTGGTGGCGGCTTTGGCCGAATCATAGAAGATATCGCCGAGGTAATCCTCGGTCCCGAAGGAGACCAACGCGATCAGGCCGGAGCGCGCCGCCACCATGGCGGGGGCCACGGCTCGGGCGAGAAGGAGAGCCGGCAAAGGACCGGCTTCGAGGAAGCCGAGATAGGGCTCGGCGGAGCGGCGCCAGAACGGCGTGCCCCAGCCTGCGCCGTCCGGATAGCGCTCCCCGTCGTAACCCTCGTTGCCGCCCCAGACGCTGCAGGCCGCCACGTCGATCCGCCCGAAGCGGCGGAGCGCCCAGTGCATCATCGCATCGGTGGCGCGCTCGGAGCGATGGTCGCACAGGTAGTGATGGCCGCGCCCACCGGCCTCATCGACCATGCGGGCGGTATCCTCGATCGATTCCGACCGCATCTCGGTGCGCGCGCCGGTTTCGCTGGAACGGGCCGTGACGATCACGGTTGCCCCCGCCTCGCCGAGCGCCCGGGCGAGCCCCCGGCCGACGCCCCGCGACGCACCTGCAACCAGACAGATCTTTTGAGACAGATCGGGCGTGCTCACGCCGAGGTCGCGGGCTTCGACCGCGACAGGAAGGCGGCGAGACGCTCCTGGGATTCGGGCGAGCGCAACTGCGCATCGAACGCCCTGGCCTCCGCCTCCACGGCCGCTTCGATCTGGGCCTGATCGCCCCGGATCAGCGCCCGGGAAGCGGCGAGCGCCCCACGCGGCAGGGCGGCCAGCTTGGTCGCCTGGGCGACCGCCTGCTCCAACAGCATGTCGGCCGGCAGCACCGCGTTGACGAGGCCGAGGGCCTGCGCCTCGTCGGCCTCCAGCGGCCGGGACAGGAGCAGCAATTCGGTGGCCCGGAGCCGGCCGACCCGCAGAGGCAGCAGGTAGCTCGATGCCGCCTCCGGCACGAGGCCGAGCTCCACGAAGGGCATGCGCAGCCGCGCCGCGGGACTGGCATAGACAAGGTCGCAATGCAGACAGAGCGTCGCGCCGATCCCCACCGCGATCCCGTCCACCGCCGCCACCATCGGGGTGCGCGTGCGGGCGAGCTGGCGAATGAAGGCCAGAGCCGGCGAGTTGCTGAACCCGTCCTCGGCATGGCCCATGAAGTCGGCGAGATCGTTGCCGGCGCTGAACATGCCGGGCTGCCCAGCAAAGACCACGGCGCCAATCGCATCCGACGCATCGGCCGCGGCCAGCGCCGCGCGCATCGCGTCGTACATCGCACCCGTGAGCGCGTTCTTCTTCTCCGGGCGGTTCAGGGTGATCAGGCGGACGCCGCCCGGGAGATCGGTGATTGCGACGGTCTCAGCCATGATCCGCTCCCTAAACCGCCAGCGCCAGCCCGGCCGCGTCCGTAAAGGCGCCGCCCTCGACCACGCTCTGCTCCAGCCCGGACGCGGCCACCAGAAGGTTCTCGGCGTAGAAGCGCGCGAGCGCGACGCGCCCCCCATGAGCCGGGTCGGTCTCGCCAGCCTTCAGGGCAGCGCCCGCCGCCAGCGCGCTTCGGGCGAGGCAGGCGCCGCCGAGCACAAGGCCGAACAGGCGCAGGTACGGGGTCGCGCCCGCGAGCGCCGCCTCCGGACGGTTGGACGCCAAAGCGGCGAGCTGGTGGCTGGTCGCCCGGTCGAGGCTGCCGATCCCGTCCCGCAGCCGCGCCGCCATGTGGCCGAAGGCCGGGTCGCCCGCCTTGAGCAGGCCCTCGGCCGCCCGGCGCATCCAGGCGATCTGCGACCGCACCGTCGCGCCGCCGTTCAGGGGCAGCTTGCGGGCGGTGAGGTCGATCGCCTGGATGCCGTTGGTGCCCTCGTAGATGCCGAGGATGCGCGCATCGCGCATCAGCTGCGCCGCCCCGGTCTCCTCCACGAAGCCCATGCCGCCATGGACCTGCACGCCGAGCGAGGTCACCTCGTTGGCGAGATCGGTGGCGAAGGCCTTGGCCACCGGGGTCAGCAGCGAGGCGCGATCCAGGGCGGGTTGCCCCTCCGGCCCCTGCGCGGCGTCGAGCGCGGCGGCGGTGAGGTAGCAGATCCCCCGGGCGGCGGCCGTGTAGGCCTTCATGGTGAGCAGCATGCGCTGCACGTCGGGATGGGCGGCGATCGGGCTGGTCGCCTCGGCGGCGCCGATGGCCCGGCCCTGGCGGCGCTCCTGCGCGTAGGCGAGCGCCCGCTGGGTCGCGGCCTCGGCGACGCCGACTCCCTGGAGGCCGACATTGAGGCGGGCCGCGTTCATCATCGTGAACATGCAGGCCAGCCCCTTGTTCTCCTGGCCGATCAGCCAGCCGGTGGCGCCGCCCTGGTCGCCGAACGCCATGGAGCAGGTCGGCGAGGCGTGGATGCCGAGCTTGTGCTCGATGCCGGAGCAGCGCAGGTCGTTGCGGGTCCCGTCCGGCAGCACTTTCGGGACGAGGAACAGCGAGATGCCCCGCGTACCGGCCAGCGCATCGGGCAGCCGGGCCAGGACGAGGTGGACGATGTTGTCGGCGAGATCGTGCTCGCCGTAGGTGATGTAGATCTTGGATCCCGTGATCCGGTAGGTGCCGTCGCCGGCCGGCACCGCCCGGCTCCGCAGCAGCGCGAGGTCGGAGCCCGCCTGTGGCTCGGTCAGGTTCATGGTGGCGGGCCATTCGCCCGAGACCAGCTTCGCGAGGTAGCGCGCCTTCAGGTCTTCGGAGCCGTGGGCGGCCAGCGCCTCGATGCCGCCCTGCGTCAGGAGCGGGCAGAGGCCGAAGGCGAGGTTGGCGCCGTTCCACATCTCGGTGCAGGCGGCCTCGATCAGCTTCGGCAGGCCCTGGCCGCCATGGTCGGCCTCGGCCGAGAGACCGTTCCAGCCACCCTCCGTGAAGGTGCGGTAGGCCTCCCGCCAGCCCGGCGGGGTGGTGACCCGCCCGTCCGCAAACGGGGTGCCGTGCCGGTCGCCGACCCGGTTCAACGGCGCGAGCACGCCGGCGGCGATGCGCCCGGCCTCGGAGAGGATCGCCTCGGCATCCTCGGGATCGACCGCGTCGAGCCCCGCCACGTGCCGGAGCGTGAACAGCATCTCGGGGACCGGGGCGCGGTAACTCATGACGATCCTCCCTCGGCGGCGGCCCGCACGTTTGATGCGGCGCGGGTTTGACCGCGCCCGCATCCCGGGGCTACGGCGGCCCGAGGATAGGCGTGCGCACCGCCCGTGTCTCTGAGACGGCTTCCCCCATGAACGATCCCGGGTCAACGGTCCCGGCCGCGACCACGCGGCTCGATCCTGACGCGGCCGGCCTCGCCGAGGCCGCCGCGCTTTTGCGGGCCGGCGCCCTCGTGGCCTTCCCGACCGAGACGGTCTACGGGCTCGGGGCGGACGCGACCGATCCCGCCGCCGTGGCGCGGATCTTCGCCGCCAAGGAGCGGCCGCGCTTCAACCCGCTGATCGCGCATCTGCCGGATACCGACTCGGCCGTGGCGGAGGGCGTGCTCGATGGTCCGGCGCGCCGTTTGACGGACGCCTTCTGGCCGGGGCCCCTGACCCTGGTGGTGCCGGCCCATCCGGGGACGCGCGTCTGCGACCTCGCCCGCGCCGGTCTGCCGAGCGTCGCCCTGCGGGTGCCCGCGCATCCGCTGGCGCGGGCACTCCTGTCCGCGGTGGACCGGCCGGTGGCCGCGCCTTCGGCCAACCGCTCGGGCCGGGTCAGCCCGACGCGGGCCTCCCACGTCCTCGACGATCTCGCGGGCCGGATCGCCGCCGTACTCGATGGCGGCGACACCCCGGTGGGGGTCGAATCGACCGTGGTGGCCTGTCTCGGCGGACCGCCGCGTCTGCTGCGGCCCGGCGGGATTACCCGGGCGGCGCTCCGCGCGGTTCTGGGCCACGATCCGGCGAGCCCTGAGGCAGCCGATGCCGACCGGCCGGCGGGACCCGGCATGCTGGCCTCGCACTACGCCCCCCGGGCGCGGGTCCGCCTCGACGCGACACGCATCGCGCCGGGGGAGGCGGTGCTGCTGTTCGGCGCGCACCACCCCGATGGCTATGAACTGGCCTGCGCCGCGCTCAACCTCAGCCCGGCGGGCGATGCCGAAGAAGCCGCCGCCCGCCTGTTCGGCGCCCTGCGGGAGCTCGACGCGTCGGGGGCGGCGACCATCGCGGTGGCGCCGATCCCGTCCGAGGGTCTGGGCGAGGCGATCCGCGACCGGCTGGCCCGGGCCGCCGCACCCCGTTGAGGCAGCATGCGATTTTTTTTGCCAGCCGCGGAACAGACCCCTACTTCGCCCGTTTATTGATCACGAAGGCCTTCTCAGCCCCCAATGGCCTTTTTCCTTTCAGGCTCGGAGCAATCCGAGCCTTTTTTCTTGGCCAGAATCCTCAGGCCAGCTTGGCGGCGATCCCGGCGACGTGGCGGCCCTGGAAGCGGGCGCCCTCCAGCTCCACGCCGCTCGGCTGACGCGAGCCGTCGCCATCCGCGATCGTGCTGGCGCCGTAGGGCGTGCCGCCCTTCACCGCCTCGACCCCGCCCTGCCCCTGGAAGCTGTAGGGCAATCCGACCACCACCATGCCGTGGTGGAACAGCACCGTGTGGAAGCTCGTCAGGGTCGTCTCCTGGCCGCCATGCTGAGACGCTGTCGAGGTGAAGACCGAGCCGACCTTGCCGACCAGCGCACCCTTCATCCAGAGCCCACCGGTCTGGTCGATGAACTGCTTCATCTGCGAGGCCATGTTGCCGTAGCGGGTCGGCGTGCCGAAGATGATCGCGTCGTAGTCGGACAGCTCATCGATGGTGGCGACGGGGGCCGCCTGATCGAGCTTGAAGTGGCTCTGCCGGGCGACCTCCTCCGGCACCAGTTCCGGAACGCGCTTCACCACCACGTCGGCCCCGGCCTCCCGGGCGCCCTCGGCGACGGCGTAGGCCATCTGCTCCACGTGTCCGTAGGTCGAGTAGTACAGCACCAGCACCTTGGCCATGTCGGGATCTCCGAATCGCGTTTCGCACGGCCGCCCGAATCGACGGACGGCGCGATGCCGCCTCCATCGCGCGTTTCGCGCCTTGCAAAAATGCCCTGCTGCGCAAAACCTGTCTTGCGCAGATGCAAGGAGCCGGCATGCCGCTGGAGTGGGACGAATTCCGTTTCGTGAAGGCCGTCGCCGCGCAGGGCGGCCTGACGGCGGCGGCAGCGCAGCTCGGAATCAACCACTCGACCGCCTTCCGGCGACTCACCGCGCTGGAGACGAAGCTCGGGGCGCGGCTGTTCGAGCGCCTGCGGACCGGCTACGTCCCGACCCCCTGCGGCCAAGCCATGGTCGAAGCCGCGAGCCGGATCGAGGCCGACGTGACCCGGTTCGAGCGCAGGGCGGCCGGCCGAAGCGAGACCCCCGCCGGTGAGCTCCGCGTGACGGCGCCGACGAGCCTTGCCGTGGAACTGCTCATGCCGATCCTGGCGGACTTCGCCACGCGCTATCCCGAGATCCGGATCGAGCTGATCCTGGCCGAGGCGGCGCTCAACCTGTCACGCCGGGATGCCGATGTGGCGATCCGGGCGAGCCGCGATCCGAGCGAGACCCTGGTCGGACGCCGCGTCGCCGCGGTGGCGTGGGCCATCTACGGCCGGGCCGACCGGGAATATCGCGATCTCACGGATGAGGCCTGGGTCAGTCCGGATCCGACCGTGGCCGGCGGCACGTTCGCGCGGTTTGTCGGCGCCCAAGCGCCAGCGGATCGTGTCAGGCTGCGGATCAACACGGTGACGGGGCTCGAGGCCGCCGTCACGGCGGGGCTTGGAATCGGTCCCCTGCCGTGCTTCTCGGCCGATGCCAACCCTGCGCTGCGGCGCCTGTCGGGGCCGCATCCGGAACTGGGGGTCGATCTCTGGGTGCTCACCCATCCGGACCTGCGCCACGCGGCCAGAGTCCGGGTCTTCATGGAGCACATCGCAGAAGCGATCCTGCCCCTGCGGGCGCGCTTCGAGGGTTTGCCGTGCGAAGGCTCGCAGGAGCAGCCGTAACCGGGTTCAGCGGATCTCGAGCACCTCGACATCGTGGCCGTTCACCTCGACCACGTCGCCCACCGTCTTGCTGGTGATCGCGCGGGCCAGCGGCGCCACGTAGGAGATCGAACCCTTGTGCGGATCAGCCTCGTCCTCACCGACGATCCGGAAGGTCTGGCGGGTCTCCTTGCCGGACTCGTCCTCGCGCAGCACCGTGACGGTCGAGCCGAACTGCACCGTGTCGCCGGCCTTCGGCTCCACGAGCTGGGCGGTGTTCTTGCGGGCCGCCCAATAGCGCAGGTCACGCCCGATCCTGGAATCCTCAGCCTTATCGTTGGGATCCAGGGAGGCGACCTCCTTTTCGAGGCGCGCGACTTCGGCCTCGATCTGGGCCAGGCCCTCCGGGGTGACGAAGTTGGTGTGCGGCGAGATCGGCCGATCCGGCAGATTCTCGAACGCTTCCCCGCCCTCGGGCTCTTTGATGAATGCAACGCTCATAAAGAATGAAACAGGGCTGGTACGGCTCCGGTTCCACCACTCCGGACGCAAAGCGCTGCCCGCCGCATCGAACACCGGTTCGGCGCAAGCGGGCGCGGCTCTAGCCCACCTCCACCATAATCCGCCCCCGAACCTTGCCGGCTAAAATCTCCTCGCCGAGCCGACCGACCTCCTCCAGGCGGACCGTGCTGGTCATGGTGGCGAGCTTGGCTAGATCGAGGTCGCGGGCGAGCCGCGCCCAGGCCTCGCGGCGCTTCGGCTGTGGAGTCGTGACACTGTTGATGCCCAGCAGCGAGACGCCGCGCAGGATGAACGGCGCCACCGAGGTCGGCAGGTCCATGCCCTGCGCCAGACCACACGCCGCGACGGCACCGTCGGACTTGGTCTGCGCCAACACGTTGGCGAGCGTGGTCGAACCGACCGCATCGATCCCGGCCGCCCAACGCTCCTTGCCGAGCGGCTTGCCGGGCTTCGACAGCTCCGCCCGGTCGAGGATCTCGGCCGCGCCGAGGCCCTTCAGGTAATCGGTTTCGCCGTCGCGCCCTGTGGAGGCGATCACGTGCCAGCCCGCCCGCGCGAGCAAAGCCACCGCCACCGAGCCGACGCCACCCGAGGCGCCGGTGACGATCACCGGGCCGTGGGCGGGCGTCACCCCGTGGGCGTCGAGCGCCATGCGGCACAGCATCGCGGTGTAGCCGGCGGTGCCGATCGCCATGGCCTGCTCGGGGCTCAGCCCCTGGGGCAGCGGAACAAGCCAGTCACCCTTCACCCGGGCGCGCTGCGCATAGGCGCCGAGATGCGTCTCGCCGACGCCCCAGCCGGTGAGCACCACCGGATCGCCCGGCTTGTACTCGGGATGATCCGAGCGCTCGACGATCCCGGAGAAGTCGATGCCGGGGATCATCGGGAAGCGGCGCACCACCGGCGAGGTGCCGGTGAGCGCGAGGCCGTCCTTGTAGTTCAGGGTCGAGTGCGTCACCCGGACGGTGACGTCACCGTCCATCAGGTCGGCTTCGTCGAAATCCCGGAACGCGAGGCTCTGTCCGGCCTCGCCCTTGTCGACCACCCAAGCCTTGAACGTCCCCATCGTCACCTCCCGTCGTTGGCGGTGAGGTGTCGCCGGGACGCCCGGAATCAAGGCGGCAAGGTGGGGGTCAGTACCCTTCGTACTGACTGCCGTAGGTAAAGCCGAGGGCGACGCCGAGATCCGACGAGCTGGCGCCGGTCATGCCCACGGCATCCGGGATCGAGCCGATCAGCGGACCGCCATAGGAGGCCGGTGCGTAGCCGCCATAGCCGCCGCCGACCGGAACCCATCCGGCCCGGGCGGGCGCCACACGGACGCGCCGGCTCACGCTGGCATATTCCGGCGGGATCGTCTCGGGGATCGCCTGGGCCGGGCGCACCACCACGGTCCGGGTGCGCATGGCGAAACGCGGCGGCGTGGTGATCCAGCAGCCGACCAGCTCGCCGCCGGGGCCGCGGCTCGTCTGCCAGAACCGGCCGCCCGGCGCGACCAGCACCTGCTCGGACACGGTATCGTAAACCGGCGGGACGGTGCGGTAGACGGTGCGCGACGGGCGCACCAGCACGGTCTCCTGCACCGTGTCGTAGACCGGCGGCATGACCACGTGGCGGTAGCAGGCGCTGCCGTAGCAGCCGCCGGCCTGGGCGGGCGCGGCGAGGAGCAGACCGCCGAGGGCGGCGAGGACGAGGGTGCTGGCGACCGGCGCGGTCATGGAATTCCTCTGGTACGCAATACGCTGGACAGCGCCGCGAAAGGGCGCCCGTCTCGACGTACCAGAGGCCAGACTCGTTGCCTGGCGCGCAAGCATTATCGGGAACGAAGGTAAAATTAACCCTTGGTTTCGACTGCTTAGCCGTCGCTTACCTAGGTAGAATTGCTCGGATCCGCATCAGGATCTCTTATGAAATCCAGACCCGGCCCGATCAGGTCTGGCCGGCCTTGAGCTGATAGAAGATGTGCCGGCCGATCACGTCCATCTTCCGCAGCCGACGCGCCCAGCCCGGCCGCACGTAATCGGCGTGGTAATGAGTGGCGGCGCCGACCTCAGCCAGATAGGTCCGGCCCTCGATCACCGAACGGGCGATGCGGGTGGCGGATTCCCACGCGCCGGCATCGGTGATGCGGAGCGACTTCCCCTCGCAGGCGAAGGAGAACTGGCAGCCCATGTAGTGGTGCCGGTTCTGGTAGACGACGCCGCAGACGCTCGCGGGATAGAGGCCGCTCTTCACGCGGTTCAGCACCACTTGGGCGACGGCGGCCTGCCCGGCCTCGGGCTCGCTGCGGGCCTCGAAATAGACGGCTTCCGACAGGCAGCGCTGCTCCTTGTCGAGGGATTCCGGGTCGATCAGGTCGGCGTAGCGCCGGCGGGCATCCTCGGGCACGGGCTGGGCACTGTCGGGGCGTTCGGTGCGGATCGCGAAATCGGGCAGCGCGAGGCTGGCGGCCGCGACCTCGACGGGGATCGCGTCGGCGGGTGCCGGGGTAGTGGACGAGAGGGCGACGGCGCGGGGCACCGGCGGGGTCGAGCCGTCGAAGCGCGCGGGATCGCCGTCCTCGGTCAGGTCGGCCGTCCCCGCGCCCGTGGAGGCGGCGCTGCCGGCGCCCGTGGTCAGGCCGAGATCGGGTACCGGCAGGAAGGCGGCATCCGGTTCGGATTCGGGGTCCCAGATTGCGGCCCCTTGCGTGAGCACGCCGCTGACGCTGCCTGTGACGTCGCCGAACACCAGGGCGGCGCCGGTCTCGCGGAGGTTCACGGCACGGCGGGCGAAGCTCTCGGCCGGCGGCTGGGCCGGGTTGCCCTTGCCCGCCCGCTGCACCACCGGGAAGACGTGGGCGCCGGCCTTGAACACCGCCCGGGGCGCCTCGTCGCCGAGGCTGCGCAGGGCGGAGCCGATCAGCATCGTGCCGGGCGGCAGGGGCGGGACCGTGTCGGCATCGATAAGGCCGAGGCGGCTCGATCCGATGGCGTTCTCCGTGCCGGCATCGGCGGTGAACGACACCAGCAGGCCGAGCCCGACCATCCAGGGGGTCATCGCGGCCGAGAGCCAGCGCAGGCTCGATTCCCGTCGTCCTCGTCTCGTACCCACGACGCCAGACCCGTACTCACAGAACCCGAAGGGCCCGATCCTCCCCGTCTCCGGGGTGTTTCTGCGGCCGCCCGGGATTTATCGCCCGGTATGGTTGAGGCTGGGTTAAGCGCGCGTCACGGGCGCCGTCCCGTTCGGACGCGACCATGAAAAAGGGCGGCCCGAAGGCCGCCCTGTCTCGTCTCGATGCTGCGCGTCGCCTCACTCGGCGGCGGGCATACGCTCCTCGACCGGGATTGCGCCGCTCTCGAACTGCTTCTGCTGCAGGATCATCGCGTCGCGGCGGCGGGCGATGGCGCGGATATCCGCCACCATCGAACCCGTGCCGGCCGGGATGAGCGAGCCGACGATCACGTTCTCCTTCAGGCCTTCCAGATGGTCGACCTTGCCGTTGACCGCGGCCTCGGTGAGCACCCGGGTCGTCTCCTGGAACGAGGCCGCCGAGATGAACGACTTCGTCTGCAGCGACGCCTTGGTGATGCCGAGCAGGACCGGAACGCCCTGGATCGGCTTCTTGCCCTCGGCGAGCAGCTTGTCGTTGAACTCGGTCAGCTCCGTGCGGTCGATCTGGTCGCCCGAGAGGATGTCGGAATCGCCGCCATCGGTCACTTCGACCTTCTGCAGCATCTGCCGGACGATCACCTCGATGTGCTTGTCGTTGATCGACACGCCCTGCAGCCGGTAGACCTCCTGGATCTCGTTGACGAGGTAGGCCGCGAGTTCCTCCACGCCCTTGATCGCCAGGATGTCGTGCGGGGCCGGGTTTCCATCGACGATGTAGTCGCCGAGCTCGACCACGTCCCCGTCCTGCAGGTGGATGTGCTTGCCCTTCGGGATCAGGTACTCGACCGCCTCCGAGCCGTCATGCGGCGTCAGCGTGAGCCGACGCTTGTTCTTGTAGTCGCGGCCGAACGCGATGGTGCCCGACTTCTCGGCGATGATCGCCGCGTCCTTCGGGCGCCGTGCCTCGAACAGCTCCGCCACCCGCGGCAGACCGCCGGTGATGTCGCGGGTCTTGGCCGAGTCGGTCGAGACGCGGGCCAGGATGTCGCCGGCATTCACCTTCGAACCCGGATCGAAGCCGATGATGGCATCGACCGGCAGGAAGTAGCGGGCATCCGAGCCGCGGGGCAGCTTGAGCGCCTTGCCTTCCTTGTCGACGACGACCATCGCGGGCTTCAGGTCCGACGTCCGGGCAGACCCGCGCCAGTCGACGACGACGCGCTTGGCGATGCCGGTCGATTCGTCGGTGGTCTCGGTCATGGACTGGCCGTCGACCAGATCCTCGTAGGCCACGAGACCATCGACCTCGGTGAGGATCGGACGGGTGTAGGGATCCCACTCGGCGATCCGCTGCCCGCGCTTGATCTTGTCGCCCTCGTCGACCCGGAGCTTGGCGCCGTATTGCAGGCGGTGAACCGCCCGCTCGACCCCGTCCGACCCGATGATCACGACTGCCACGTTACGACCGGTGGCGATCAGATCGCCATCGGAGTTCTTGGCGATCGCGCGGTTGCGGATCTTGATCGTGCCCTCGAAGCTCGACTCGATGAACGACGAGTCGGCGATCTGGGCCGCACCACCGATGTGGAAGGTCCGCATCGTGAGCTGCGTGCCCGGCTCGCCGATCGACTGCGCCGCGATGACGCCGACGGCCTCGCCCATGTTGACGGGCGTGCCGCGGGCCAGATCGCGCCCGTAGCAGGTGGCGCAGACGCCACTCCGGGTGGCGCAGACCAGCACCGAGCGGATCTTCACCTCCTGGATGCCAGCGGCGTTGATCGCCGGCAGGTGCCGCTCCTCGATGGTCTCGCCGGTCTTGACGATCACCGTGCCGTCCGCGGCCACCAGATCCTCGGCCGTGGCGCGGCCCAGGATACGGGTGGCGAGCGTCGCCACGACCTGACCGGCATCCACGATGGCGCGCATCTTGATGCCGTTGGTCGTGCCGCAATCGACCTCGCGGATCACGGCGTCCTGGGCCACGTCGACGAGGCGGCGGGTCAGGTAGCCGGAATTGGCGGTCTTCAGAGCGGTGTCGGCCAGGCCCTTACGGGCACCGTGCGTGGAGTTGAAGTACTCCAGAACGTCCAGGCCTTCCTTGAAGTTCGAGATGATCGGAGTCTCGATGATCTCGCCCGACGGCTTGGCCATGAGGCCGCGCATCGCCGCGAGCTGCTTCATCTGGGCGGGCGAGCCACGGGCACCCGAGTGGCTCATCATGTAGATCGAGTTGATCTGCTTGTCGGCTCCGTTCTCGTCCTTCTGGACGGCGGAGATCCGGCCCATCATCTCAGCCGCCAGCTTGTCCGAGCACTTGGCCCAGGCATCGACGACCTTGTTGTACTTCTCGCCCTGGGTGATCAGGCCGTCGTTGTACTGCTGCTCGTAATCCTTCACGAGCGCGCGGGTGGTGTCGACGATCGACCACTTGTTGTCCGGCACGACCATGTCGTCCTTGCCGAACGAGATGCCGGCCTTGAACGCGTGGTTGAAGCCGAGCGCCATGATCCGATCACAGAAGATCACCGACTCCTTCTGACCGCAGTGGCGGTAGACGGTGTCGATCATCGCCGAGATCTCCTTCTTGGTCATCAGCTTGTTGACGACGTCGAAGGGCACCTTGGCGTGCTTCGGCAGGGCGCCGGACAGGATCACCCGGCCCGGGGTGGTCTCGTAGGTCTTGGTCAGCGGCTGGTTGTCCGGACCGATGCCGGTCCAGCGCCACTTGATCTTGGTGTGCAGCGACACGGCCTTGGCGGCGAGCGCGTGCTCGAGTTCGCCCATGTCGCCATAGACGCCCTGCATCGGGTTCTTGGGGTTGTCCGCCTGGAACGCGCCCGGCAGGCCCTCGGCCACGATCGACAGGTAGTAGAGGCCGAGCACGATATCCTGCGACGGCACGATGATCGGCTGACCGTTGGCCGGGTGCAGGATGTTGTTGGTCGACATCATCAGGACGCGGGCTTCCAGCTGCGCCTCGAGCGACAGCGGGACGTGCACGGCCATCTGGTCGCCGTCGAAGTCGGCGTTGAACGCGGCGCAGACCAGCGGGTGCAGCTGGATCGCCTTGCCCTCGATCAGCTTCGGCTCGAACGCCTGGATGCCCAGACGGTGGAGCGTCGGTGCGCGGTTCAGCATCACCGGGTGCTCGCGGATCACCTCATCGAGGATGTCCCAGACCTCCGGCTTTTCTTTTTCAACGAGCTTCTTCGCCTGCTTCACCGTGGCGGAAAAGCCCTTGGCGTCGAGGCGCGCGTAGATGAACGGCTTGAACAGCTCCAGCGCCATCTTCTTGGGCAGGCCGCACTGGTGCAGCTTCAGCTCCGGACCGACCACGATGACCGAACGGCCCGAGTAATCGACGCGCTTGCCGAGCAGGTTCTGACGGAACCGGCCCTGCTTGCCCTTCAGCATGTCGGCGAGCGACTTCAGCGGGCGCTTGTTGGCACCCGTGATGACGCGGCCGCGACGGCCGTTGTCGAACAGCGCGTCCACCGCTTCCTGCAGCATCCGCTTCTCGTTGCGGATGATGATGTCGGGGGCGCGCAGCTCGATCAGCCGCTTCAGCCGGTTGTTGCGGTTGATGACGCGGCGATACAAGTCGTTCAGATCGGAGGTCGCGAAGCGGCCGCCATCCAGCGGGACCAGCGGGCGCAGGTCCGGCGGGATCACAGGCACAACCGTGAGGATCATCCATTCCGGCTTGTTGCCGGACATCTGGAAGGCCTCGATGATCTTGAGACGCTTCAGGAGCTTCTTGGGCTTCAGCTCCGAAGTCGTGACCGCAATCTCCTCACGCAGATCGTTGGCGATCTTGTCGAGGTCGAGCTCCTGCAGGATGCGCCGGATGGCCTCGGCGCCGATCATGGCGGTGAAGGTGTCCTCGCCGTACTCCTCCTGGGCGCGCAGGTACTCCTCCTCCGACAGGAGCTGACGCTCCTTCAGGGGGGTGAGGCCGGGCTCGATGACGCAGTAGGACTCGAAGTACAGGATCCGCTCAAGGTCCTTGAGCGCCATGTCGAGCAGCAGGCCGATGCGGCTCGGCAGCGACTTCAGGAACCAGATATGCGCGACCGGGGCGGCCAGCTCGATATGGCCCATGCGGTCACGCCGGACGCGCGCCAGGGTGACTTCGACGCCGCACTTCTCGCAGATGACGCCCTTGTACTTCATGCGCTTGTACTTGCCGCACAAGCACTCATAATCCTTGATCGGCCCGAAGATGCGCGCGCAGAACAGGCCGTCGCGCTCGGGCTTGAAGGTCCGGTAGTTGATCGTCTCGGGCTTCTTGATCTCGCCGTACGACCAGGAGAGGATCTTCTCCGGGGACGAGATCGAGATCTTGATCTGGTCGAAGCTGACCGGTGTGGCCTGCTGGTTGAAAAGGTTCATGACCTCTTGGTTCATGATCCGCTCCTTGTTGACGCCGAGGGCCCCGCGCCGGGCCGTCGTGTCCTGAAAAAGGTCCGGCGCCGCACCCCGCACGGGCGCTGCTCACCGTCGTCAAACCCGGAAGGCCCCTCCCCTTCCTGCTCGACCGTGGCGGCGGTGATCTCCACCGCCACGGGAGGTTTTTGCGACTGGCTTACTCGGCCGCGTCGGCCGGCGGCTCGAGCTGGTCGTTCGCGGCCTTCTTCGAGGACGTCAGCTCGACGTTGAGGCCGAGCGAGCGCATCTCCTTGACGAGCACGTTGAACGATTCGGGGATGCCGGCCTCGAACGTGTCGTCGCCGCGGACGATCGCCTCGTAGACCTTGGTGCGGCCGGCCACGTCGTCCGACTTCACCGTGAGCATCTCCTGCAGCGTGTAGGCCGCGCCGTAGGCTTCCAGCGCCCAGACCTCCATCTCGCCGAAGCGCTGACCGCCGAACTGCGCCTTGCCGCCCAGCGGCTGCTGGGTAACGAGCGAGTACGGGCCGATCGACCGGGCGTGGATCTTGTCGTCCACCAGGTGGTGCAGCTTCAGCATGTAGATGTAGCCCATCGTCACCTTGCGGTCGAAGGACTCGCCGGTCCGCCCGTCATAGAGCGTCGACTGCGCCGAGCGATCAAGCCCGGCCATCTCCAGCATCTGCTCGATGTCGGCTTCCTTGGCGCCGTTGAACACCGGGGTCGCCATCGGCACGCCGCGGCGGACATTGTTGCCGGCCTCGGCTAACTCCTCGTCCGTCAGGCCGTCGAGCTCACCCGGGGAGTAGATCGCCTCCATCTCCTGACGCAGCGGCGCGATGTCGTGCGACTTCAGATAGGCATCCACCGCCTTGGATACCTTGCGACCCAGGCCCGCAGCTGCCCAGCCCAGATGGGTCTCCAGGATCTGACCGACGTTCATGCGCGAGGGCACGCCCAGCGGGTTGAGCACGATGTCGGCATGGGTCCCGTCCTCAAGGAACGGCATGTCCTCGATCGGCACGATCCGCGACACGACACCCTTGTTGCCGTGACGGCCGGCCATCTTGTCGCCCGGCTGGATCTTGCGCTTCACCGCCACGAAGACCTTGACCATCTTCATGACGCCCGGAGGCAGCTCGTCACCGCGCTGCAGCTTCTCGACCTTGTCGAGGAAGCGCTGCTCGAGGCGCTTCTTCGACTCGTCGTACTGCTTCTGCATCGCCTCCATCTCGGTCATGAGACGGTCTTCGATGACGGCGAACTGCCACCATTGCGAGCGCGGGTAGTCGTTGATCAGCTCGCGGGTGAGCGTGGTGTCCTTCTTGAAGCCCTTCGGGCCGGCCACCGGCGCCTGACCGATCAGCACATCCGCCAGACGGGCGTAGGTGTTGCGGTCGAGGATCGCCTGCTCGTCGTCGCGGTCCTTCGCGAGCCGCTCGATCTCCTCGCGCTCGATCGCCTGCGCGCGCTCGTCCTTGTCGACGCCGTGGCGGTTGAACACCCGGACCTCGACGATCGTGCCGGTGACGCCCGGCGGCACCCGCAGCGAGGTGTCGCGCACGTCCGAGGCCTTCTCGCCGAAGATGGCGCGGAGCAGCTTCTCCTCCGGCGTCATCGGGCTCTCGCCCTTCGGGGTGATCTTGCCGACGAGGATGTCGCCGGCATTCACCTCGGCACCGATATAGACGATGCCGGCCTCGTCGAGGTTCTTGAGCGCTTCCTCGGAGACGTTCGGGATGTCGCGGGTGATTTCCTCCGGCCCGAGCTTGGTGTCGCGGGCCATCACCTCGAACTCCTCGATGTGGATCGAGGTGAACACGTCATCCTTCACGATCCGCTCGGAGAGCAGGATCGAGTCCTCGAAGTTGTAGCCGTTCCACGGCATGAACGCGACGAGCACGTTCCGGCCGAGCGCCAGCTCACCGAACTCGGTCGAAGGACCGTCGGCGATGATCTCGCCCTTCTTCACGAACTCGCCGACGCGGACCAGCGGCTTCTGCGTGATGCAGGTCGACTGGTTGGAGCGCTGGAACTTCTGCAGGCGGTAGATGTCGACGCCCGGCTTGTTGGCGTCGGCCTCTTCCGTGGCGCGGATGACGATACGGGTGGCATCGACCTGATCGATGATGCCGGCCCGGCGCGCCGCGATGGCAGCGCCGGAATCCCGGGCGACCACCGCCTCCATGCCGGTGCCCACGAACGGGGCGTCGGCGCGGACCAGCGGCACCGCCTGCCGCTGCATGTTCGAGCCCATCAGCGCGCGGTTGGCGTCGTCGTTCTCGAGGAACGGGATCAGTGCCGCGGCGACCGAGACGAGCTGCTTGGGCGAGACGTCCATGAGGTCGACGCGCTCGGGCCCCACGACGATCACGTCGCCGGCCCGGCGGCAAACCACGAGGTCCTCCGTCAGCTTCTTGTTCTCGTCCATCTGGGCGTTGGCCTGGGCGACGTAGTACTTCGCCTCCTCCATGGCCGACAGGTAGGCGACCTCGTTGGTGACCACGCCGTCGCGGACGCGGCGGAACGGGGTCTCGATGAAGCCGTACTTGTTGACCCGGGCGAAGGTCGCCAGGGAGTTGATCAGGCCGATGTTCGGGCCTTCCGGCGTCTCGATCGGGCAGATCCGGCCATAGTGGGTCGGGTGCACGTCGCGCACCTCGAAGCCGGCGCGCTCGCGGGTCAGACCGCCCGGGCCAAGCGCCGAGAGGCGGCGCTTGTGCGTCACCTCGGACAGCGGATTGGTCTGATCCATGAACTGCGACAGCTGCGACGAGCCGAAGAACTCGCGCACGGCCGCGGCCGCGGGCTTCGCGTTGATCAGATCCTGCGGCATGACCGTGTCGATATCGACCTGGCTCATGCGCTCGCGGATGGCGCGCTCCATGCGCAGGAGGCCCAGGCGGTACTGGTTCTCCATCAGCTCGCCGACCGAGCGGACGCGGCGGTTGCCGAGGTGGTCGATGTCGTCGACTTCACCCTTGCCGTCGCGCAGCTCGACCAGCGCCTTGACCACGGCCAGCATGTCCTCCTTGCGGAGGGTGCGGACCGTGTCGGCGGCGTCGAGGTCGAGCCGCATGTTCATCTTCACGCGGCCGACCGCCGAGAGGTCGTAACGCTCGGAATCGAAGAACAGCGAGTGGAACATCGCCTCGGCGGTATCGAGGGTCGGCGGCTCGCCCGGGCGCATGACCCGGTAGATGTCGAACAGCGCGCCCTCGCGGCCGGAATTCTTGTCCACCGCCAGGGTGTTGCGGATGTAGGGACCGACATTGACGTGGTCGATGTCGAGCACCGGCAGCTCGGTGCTGCCGACATCCTCGAGGCTCTTCAGGAGCTTCTCGGAGATCTCCTCGCCGGCCTCGGCCCATATTTCGCCGGTCTGCGCGTTGACCAGATCCTCGGCGATGTACTGCCCGACGAGATCCTCGTCGGTCGCCTTCAGGAACTTGGTGCCCTTGTCGGTGATCTGACGGGCGTTGCGGGCGTTGAGCTTCTTGCCGGCCTCGAGCACGACCTCGCCGGAATCGGCGTCGATCAGGTCGATGGTCGCCTTCATGCCCTTCATGCGCTCGGCATCGAACGGCACGCGCCACTCGGCACCATCCCGGTCGTAGACGACGCGGTTGTAGAAGGTCGACAGGATCTCCTCGCCGTCCAGGCCGAGGGCGTAGAGCAGCGACGTCGCCGGCAGCTTGCGCTTCCGGTCGATGCGGACATGCACGATGTCCTTGGCGTCGAACTCGACATCGAGCCAGGAGCCCCGATACGGGATGATGCGGGCGGCGAACAGGAGCTTGCCCGACGAGTGGGTCTTGCCCTTGTCGTGGTCGAAGAACACGCCCGGCGAGCGATGCATCTGCGAGACGATGACGCGCTCGGTGCCGTTGACGATGAAGGTGCCGTTCTCCGTCATCAGGGGCATGTCGCCCATGTAGACGTCCTGCTCCTTGATGTCCTTGACCGACTTGGCCTGGGTGTCGGGATCGACATCGAACACGATCAGGCGGAGCGTCACCTTCAGCGGCGCCGCAAAGGTGATGCCGCGCTGACGGCACTCGTCGACGTCGTATTTCGGCTGCTCGAAGGTGTAGCGGACGAATTCCAAGAGGGCCGTGGCGGCGAAGTCGGAGATCGGGAACACCGACTTGAACACGCTCTGCAGCCCCTCGTCGCCGCGCCCGCCTTCGGGCTCGTCGACCATCAGGAACTGGTCGTAGGACGCCTTCTGAACCTCGATGAGGTTCGGCATCTCGGCAACTTCCTTGATCTTGCCGAAGAACTTCCGAATGCGCTTGCGACCGACCAGCGTGTTGGCCATGTGACCTCGCTCCTACCCGCGTGCCTCGCGCCCGGGGAAGCGTTCCCGCGAAGGGACCTCCCGCACCGGGCCGTGACGCGCGCCCCGCCGAGCCGCGCCACCGAACCGAATCTCGTTCTCGGTCCCTTCCGGGACCATCCGCCGAAGCGGCCTAAAGCCCGCGGGCGCAGCGCCCGCGGGCTTCGGTCACGACAGGCCCGGAACGGACCTCCGTGAGGTGATGGGCCGGGACCGGCCCATCGTCGCCTTACTTGAGCTCGACCTTGGCGCCAGCCTTCTCGAGCTGGGCCTTGAGCTTCTCGGCCTCGTCCTTGGTGACGGCTTCCTTGACCGGCTTGGGCGCGCCCTCGACCAGGTCCTTGGCTTCCTTGAGGCCGAGGCCGGTGATCGCGCGGACCTCCTTGATGACCTCGATCTTCTTGTCGCCAGCGGCGGTGAGAACGACCGTGAACTCGGTCTGCTCCTCGACGGCAGCGGCGCCACCACCGGCGGCCGGGCCAGCAGCCACGGCGACGGCAGCGGCGGCCGAGACGCCCCACTTCTCTTCGAGCATCTTGGCCAGGTCGGCAGCCTCGAGAACGGTCAGCGAGGACAGGTCGTCGACGAGCTTGGCAAGATCAGCCATTGTGAATTCCTCTCAGATATCGGTTCGAACGAAGGGTTTTTGAAGGCCCTCAGGCGGCCTCGTCCTTGGTGGCATAGGCCCCGAACACGCGGGCGAGCTTGGCCGCCGGCGCATTGACGACCTGGGCGATCTTGGTCGCGGGCGCCTGTACGAGGCCCACGATCTTGGCGCGCAGTTCGTCGAGGGACGGGAGCGAGGCGAGGGCCTTCACGCCGTCCGGGTTCAGGGTTGTCGCGCCCATTGCGCCGCCGAGAATCACGAGCTTGTCGTTCGTCTTGGCGAAATCCACCGCGACCTTGGCTGCTGCGACCGGATCGCCAGAATAGGCGAGCAGGGTCGGGCCCTTCAGGAGCGGCTTGATGGAGGCGACGTCCGTACCATCGAGTGCGATGCCGGCGAGGCTGTTCTTGGCGACCTTCACGGTGGCGCCGGCCTGCTTCATCTGCGAACGCAGCTTCTGCATGTCGGCGACCGTGAGGCCCTTGTAGTGGGCCACGACGACGACGGCGCTCTGATTGAACACGCCGTTGAGCGTCGAGACGAGGTCAGCTTTTGCTGTCCGGTCCACTGGGCTCTCTCCGGTTGGCGGAACCCGAAAATCGGGCCCGCCGGTTGCACATGCCGCCCGGACGTGGTCTCGGCCTTCGAAAGACCGGGAACGTCCGAACGACGCTTCGCGGCCCTGTCCCCGCACGTGCCCCTGAGGGGTCGCTTCGGGTGAGTTGGTTCAAACCGATACCCCTCCGCAGCCTGAGCCGTGGCGAGGCGTTTCGAATTCGGTCTTCCCCGTCTGTGCAGGCTGGCGGATTAAGCCGGCGAACCGGCGCCTGCAGTCTCGGACAGGACATGGCCGGACGAGGCTCCGCGGGGCGTGATGCCCTCTGGATCCTGCCGGCCAGTGCCACCCGGTTGCCCGGGCAACATTTCGAGCGGAAACCGGCCAATCGGCCGTTTCCTTCCATGAGGATAAATGCGTGAAGCGCGGTGTATAGAGCCTAGCAAGCCGCCTGCCAAGAGCCGAAGCGCGACTTTTCCGCCGCAGGCAAGGGCTTGTCGAGGAGCCCTGCTGCGATTGCATCACTCGACGCGCGCTCGGGCTACGCCGCCTCCCGCTCCGGCGCCAGCTTCCGCCTTGCCGACTCCCACCAGCTCCGGTCGCGGGCCTCCTTCGCCTCAGCGGCCTTGGCGGCGTAGAACGAGGCGTTGTGCTCGCCGCGCAGGGCCTCGCGGGTGAAGCGGATCAGGTGGTGGGCCACGAAGCCCATATTGAACACCGCCTCGATCTGACCGCGCTTCAGGGCATAGCCCGCCGCGCTCCAGAACGGCTTGCGGTAATCCGAAAACATCCCGACCCGCGTGATGATGTTGAAGCCGAGGATCAGACCGCGGCGCAGGTTGGTGAAGGTCAGCTTGCCGGCGGTCGGCGTCTTGATTCGGTTCGGGTAGGTCACCGCGCACTGATGCTTGAACCGCTCGAAGATTTTTTCGGGCTCGTAGGCGTGCGCGATCGCCCGGCGCCAGCTGCTGACCACGGAATCGTGGGGGCGCTTGAACAGGACGTTCGATTCCAGGCTGGCATCGTGCAGGAGCCGGCCCTCACGCTGCAGCCGATCCCAGAGCGGCGTCTTGGGCAGGGCCTGGAGCAGGTTGATGGTGAGGACCGGGATGGCCGAGCGGTCGATGAAGTCGATCAGGTTCTGCTCGGATTCGTCGCTGTCGGAATCGAGCCCCAGGATGATGCCCGAGGTCACCTCCAGCCCGTAGGAATTGAGCGTCTCGATCGCCTCGTACATCGGCACGGCGGCGTTGTGGGTTTTGTCGATCCCCTTGAGCGCCTCCGTCTCCGGGGTCTCGATCCCGACGAACACGGTCATGAAGTTCGCCTGCCGCATCAGCTCGAGGATCTCGGGCTGTTTGGCCATGTTCAGCGTCGCCTCGCAGGCGAACTGGAGCGGGTAATCGTTCTTCTTCTGCCACGCCACGAGGTGCGGCAGCATCTCGCGGGTCGCCTTGCGGTTGGCGATGAAGTTGTCGTCCACGAAGTAGACCACCGCCGGGTGGCCCGGCTGGCTGATGATCGCGTCGAGCTCGGCGCACATCTGCTCCGGGCTCTTCAGGCGCGGCTGGCGGCCGTAGAGCTGCGGGATGTCGCAGAACTCGCAGCGATACGGGCAGCCCGAGGAGAATTGCAGCGAGCCGATCAGGTAGCGCTTGAGCGGTGCCGCCTCGTAGGCCGGGGCCGGGAAATCCGAGAGGGCGAGCCGGTCCTTGGTCTCCAGCACCACCTGGGCGGGGGGCGGCGTCAGGTCGACGTCGAGGCGCGCGATGAGCTGGTCGGTCGCGTCGCCGATCTCGCCGATATGGAGATAGTCGAAGTCGCGGTACTTCTCCGGGGCGCCCGAGACCGAGGGGCCGCCGAGCGCCGTGACCTTGCCGGCCGCGCGGGCGCGGTCGCGGATGTCGTGGATCTGCGGCTCCTGGATGTGCATGCCGGAGACGAACACCGCATCGGCCCAGGCGAAATCGGCCGGGCCCGCGCGGCGGATATTCTCATCGATGAACCGGCATTCCCAAGCCTCCGGCATATAGGCCGCGATCAGCAGCAGGCCTTGCGGCGGCATGAACGCCTTGACCCCGCCCATCAGCGGGTAGGCGTGGGAGAACGTCCCGAAGGACGGGGTGTAAGCCGGGAAGACGCACAGGATGCGTCGCTTGGAGGAAACCGTCAGGGTGCATCGCATGGCGGCTTATCTAGCACAGCCGTGCGGCTTGGCGCCCCCCTTCGTGGTTGAGAATGACGTGAGGGGGCATCGACAACGAAAAAACGCCCGGCCGTTCCGGCCGGGCGCTCCGTAGCGTGGACGATTCGCCTGGTGTCAGGCGGTGAGCACGGTGTTCGGCTCGACCTTCACGCCCGGGCCCATCGTCGAGGTGACGGCGATGCGCTGGACGTAGGTGCCCTTGGCACCCGCGGGCTTGGCCTTGGCGACCGCGTCCGCGAACGCCTTGATGTTCTCGACGAGCTTGTCGGCGTCGAACGAGACCTTGCCGACGCCGGCATGGACAATGCCGGCCTTCTCGACGCGGAACTCGACCGAGCCTCCCTTGGCACCGGCGACGGCGCTCTTCACGTCCATGGTGACGGTGCCGACCTTCGGGTTCGGCATCAGGCCGCGCGGGCCCAGCACCTTACCGAGACGACCGACCAGCGGCATCATGTCCGGGGTGGCGATGCAGCGATCGAACTCGATCTTGCCGCTCTGCACGATCTCCAGGAGATCCTCGGCGCCGACGATGTCGGCACCGGCGGCCTTGGCGTCGTCCGCCTTGGCGCCCCGGGCGAAGACCGCAACGCGCACCGTCCGGCCGGAGCCGTTCGGCAGGTTGCAGACGCCGCGGACCATCTGGTCGGCGTGACGGGGATCGACGCCGAGGTTCATGGAGACCTCGACGGTCTCGTCGAACTTCGCGGTCGCCCGCTCTTTCACCAGCTTGATCGCCTCGTCGAGGGGATAGAGCTTGGTGACTTCGATGCCCTCGCGGGCGGCGCGGATGCGCTTGCCTTCCTTAGCCATGATGTCCTCCCTCAGGCCGTGACTTCAAGGCCCATGGCCCGGGCAGAGCCGCGGATCATGGCAACGGCCGACTCGATCGAGTCGCAGTTGAGGTCGGGCATCTTCTTCTCGGCGATCTCGCGGAGCTGCGCCTCGGAGATCTTGCCGACGGTCGGACCCTTGCCCGGGGTCTTGGAGCCGGAGGCCGGCTTCTTGCCGATCTTCAAGCCGACGGCCTTCTTCAGGAAGAAGGTGACCGGGGGCTGCTTCATCTCGAAGGTGAAGGAGCGGTCCTGATACGCGGTGATGATCACCGGAATCGGGGTGCCCTTCTCCATCTGCGCGGTCTTCGCGTTGAAGGCCTTGCAGAATTCCATGATGTTGAGGCCGCGCTGACCGAGCGCGGGGCCGATCGGCGGCGACGGGTTCGCCGCGCCGGCCGGGACCTGAAGCTTCACGTAACCCGTGATCTTCTTCGCCATGGGACTGCTCCCAATGATAATCCGCCCCCACGCAGCCTGAAGCGCGGCGGGTCGGACGGTTGCAGCTCGCGGTGCGAACCGTTGATCCCGGAGGCGAGGCCGGGCGGATCTCCCGCGGATGGTGCCGCATCCCTAGCGAGGTGCGGCGGCTTCTCGGCTGCCGCTCAGCGACGACCGGGAAAGGCGGGCGGCCGGAGGGCCGCCGAAACCAGGAGGCTCAGGCCTTCTCGACCTGGGCGTATTCGAGCTCCACCGGCGTGGCGCGGCCGAAGATCGACACGGCCACCTTGAGGCGGGAGCGAGCCTCGTCGATCTCCTCGACGGTGCCGTTGAAGCTGGCGAACGGGCCATCGGCGACCCGGACGGTCTCGCCGATCTCGAACGACACGGAGGGCTTCGGCCGGTCGACGCCCTCGGCGACCTGCCCCTTGATCCGCTCGGCCTCGGAGTCGGGGATCGGAACCGGCTTCGACTTGTCGGCGCCCAGGAAGCCCGTGACCTTCGGGGTGTTCTTGATCAGGTGGTAGACCTCGTCGGTGAGGTCGCACTTCACCAGCACGTAGCCGGGGAAGAACTTGCGCTCGGCATCGACCTTCCGGCCGCGGCGCACCTCCACGACCTTCTCGATCGGGACCATCACCTCGTCGAACAGCTCGGACAGCCCGCGCTGGGCCGCCTGGTCCTTGATGGACTGCGCGACCTTGTTCTCGAAGTTCGAGTAGGCGTGGACGATGTACCAGCGCTTCGACACGGTTCCGTTCAACTCCGATACGTCTGCGAGGTCTCCCTCGTCCGATGGTGCCCGGTCTCAGAGGCCCAGGATCAGGCCGACGACGAAGCGCAGGGCCTGATCCACCACCGTGAAGAACAGGCTTGCGACCACCACCATCACGAACACCATGATGGTCGTGATGGTGGTTTCCCGGCGGGACGGCCACGTGACCTTGCGAGCCTCGTCGCGAACCTGGGCGAAGAACTCGCCCGGCGTAGCGCGCTTCTGCGGCGCACGAACTGGCGTCGTCGGACGGGCCGGCGGCGGGTTCGCGGGGCCGCGGGCCGCGCCGCGCACCAGGTCCACCTTCTTGGTCGCTTCGTTCGATGCCATGGCGCCAGTGTCTGTGCGTGTTCGGCCCCGGGCAGAGACCGCTCCGGGAACACGAATGACGGCGCCGAGGACCCGGATGGGCCCGCACCGACGGTCGCTTCAGATCTCGGATTTCGCCCGCTCTAACGCAACTCCGCCGGCTTGTCGACCGGGCCGCTGCGTGGGATCGGGCAGGATGTCTGGCAGGAGTGGAGGGACTCGAACCCGCAACCTCCGGTTTTGGAGACCGGCGCTCTGACCAGTTGAGCTACACTCCTAGCGCACCGCCCAATGCCTCATCGCGGCTCGGCTTGCAAGGGGTTCGGCCAGCGGCCGCCGCAAATCACCGGCCGTGATCGGCCCGCTCCATCGTGTTCAGGGGCCGGAGGTGGCGGCCATCGAAGCGGAACAGTTCGTCGCTGCGGCCGTACGGGCCCGTGCGCAGGTAACGCGTGGCCTCCGCGGCCAACGCGCGCCGCGCCGGGCTGCCGGACGGCCATGCGAGGAGCAGGTTGCGGGTCGGTCCGGCCAGCGTGATGCTGTCTGTCTTTAGGGCGCTCCGGATCTCGTTGAGATAAGGAGGTACGAGCAGCCGCGCGATGGCGAAGTCGTCGCCCGGATTGGCCATGGCAAACAGGGGCGCACCGTCCCCGAGCACCAGTTCGAACGGCGCATCCTTCGACGTGGCTGCCAAGTTCGCGACGGCCGTCGTCTCCACCTGTGCAGGATCGATCTGCCAGCCCGCAAGCATCTCGCGGGTCACGTACTGATAGCGATTCGGCTCGTCGAGCACGTAGACCACGTGCAGCGTCTCGGAAAACCGACGATGCGCGAGCATCGTGTATTGCTGGAGGATCTCGTCCGGTACGAGTTGCGGCCGCAGGCGCGACCGGATCGTCGCGAAGTCGCCCGTATCCGGCGCGGGGGCGGCCTTCGCCAAAGCGACGGCGAGGAATTCCTCGACCTCATGCCGGCGCCCGGGCTCGGAGAGGCCGTCGACGCGCTGATACAGGTTCGTCAGATCGATCGTCTTCGTGCCGACGCTGAGCTGCGCCGGATCCGCCTCGAGGAGGACCTTCACCCCTGGCCGGAGGTCACGGATCAGTGCGGCAACCTCCGCACGAAAGCGCCCATCGGTCAACGCATCACCCCAGGCCGCGCCGGTCAGAACCGCCGCTCCCACACAGATCAGGGCCGCGAAACACCCAGGCCGAAGAATGGAACCGACCGACATCCGAGTCTCCCCAAGACCAGGCGGAGACAGGACAAAGCAACGCCGGCGCTCCGTCAAGACGAAGGCCGGCGTGAGTCACATCGATCTGGGTCGACGCCCGCGTGCGAGACGGCGGGATGCTTGTGGCCCGGCGCGCGGTGCACCGGTCCGTCGAGCCCTGCCCGGTCGTAATGCGATCGGGCAGGGTCTCAAGTTTTTGTCGTGACGCGCTCGCGCAGCCTT
>NZ_JALNUL010000179.1:0-732 GCF_026540775.1 Methylobacterium sp. GC_Met_3 | reverse complement strand
GCCAGGACGTTGAAGACGGCAAACAGCGTCGTGATGCCGTGACGGGTATAGTCGTGGGTCTGGGCGGCGGGATGGCCGGGGGCGAGCGGATGGTCGGGGCGGGTCCGCTCCAGCGCCTGGATCTGGCTTTTTTCGTCAAGGGACAGCACGGCCGCGTGGGGGGGTGGGGCCATGTACAGGCCGACCACGCGGGGATCCCATCGAACAGGTTCGATGGGATCCCGTCCGCGACCTTGGCGGCGAAGGCGGGATCGCGCGAGCGTTTGAACGTGCGCAGCCGATGCGGCTGGAGGCGGTGAGCGTCCCAGATCCGCTGCACGGCCCATGACGAGATCCCCACAGCGTGAGCTACGGCACGGCCGGTCCGGTGGGTGACCTCGCCCGCCAGTTCCGATTAGGTCAGCGCCAGCACCTCGGCCACCGTCTCGGTCGAATGGGGTGGTGTTCCGGGCGGACGTGTCTTGTCGCGCAGCAGACCTTCGACGCCCGCCTCGGCATAGCGCCGCTGCCAGCGCCACACGGCCGGGCGGCTGACGCCCGCCCGCCGGGCGACGTCCTGGACACTCAGGCGCTCGGTCGAGAGCAGGACGATGCGGGAGGGCTGGATATGCTTGAGCGGGCGCGATCGATCCTCGGCGATCACACTGAGCCGTGCCGTGTCGGCTGCAGCGAGAAGTACGCATACCGTCTGGGCCATTTCCCAGACTCACACGCTTCACCCGATGGGTGAAT
>NZ_JALNUL010000178.1:0-740 GCF_026540775.1 Methylobacterium sp. GC_Met_3 | reverse complement strand
TTCATCGTCGCCGAGCAGCGCGACCAGCTGGGTCTCGCCGCCGACATCCTGCTCGAGCCGCAGGGCCGCGACTCCGCCGCCGCCGTGGCGGTCGCCGCGATCCACGCCGCCGAGAGCGATCCGCGGGCCGTCGTGCTGGTCATGGCCGCCGACCACGTCGTGCCCGACATCGCCGCCTTCGTCGACGCCGTGCGGCGCGCGGCCGAGGGCGCGCGGGCCGGCTACACCATGACGCTCGGCATCGAGCCCGACCGGCCGGCGACCGATTACGGCTATATCCGCCGCGGCGAGCCGATCCACGAGGCGCCGGGCGCGGCCCGCGTCGCCCGATTCGTCGAGAAGCCCGACCGGGCCGGCGCCGAGGCGCTGATCACGGACGGCGCCCTGTGGAACTCCGGCTACTTCCTGTTCCGCGCCGACCTGATGCTGGCCGAGCTCGAAGCCTTCGTGCCCGACGTGCTGGCGGCGGCGCGGGCGGCCTACGCGGCGGCAGTGACCGACCTCGACTTCGTGCGCCTCGATGCCGAGGCCTTCGCCAAGGCGCCCAAGATCTCGATCGACTACGCCGTGATGGAGCGCACCGCCACGGCCGGGGTGCTGCCAGTCTCGTTCGCATGGTCGGATGTCGGCACCTGGGACGCGGTCTGGCAGGTTCTCGATCACGATGAGGCCGGCAACGCGGTGCGCGGCCGGGTGTCGCTGATCGGGACGAAGAACAGCCTCGTGCACAGCCAGGGCGG
>NZ_JALNUL010000177.1:0-771 GCF_026540775.1 Methylobacterium sp. GC_Met_3 | reverse complement strand
GGACCCGGGCTGGCCGCTGCACGGTGTGCCGATGTCGCCGCGCAAAGGCATTCTTCGCGTGATCGCCGGTGCGAGACAGGCACCGCGAAGGACCGCTCAACAGGCCAGTCGCTTTCTCTGACCGTTGTCGACGCTCCGCGGTGTTCGATCAGTGTCCGCTTTAGCCGAATGCACGCGACGTGGAAGCCGGCGCGGCCCGCCGTCAGGCGCTTCGGAGGCGGACCGAGTCCGGATAGTCCCCAAGGTCGACCCCGGCGTTTTCGCAATGCGGGATGCCGTCTCGCAACTGCGCGCCGCATGAGGACCCTGCAATCCGTGGGGACGTTTCCAGATAGGCAGTTTCGTCGGGGGAGGATGCACGCCCATGGTCAGTGAGGCCGCTTTATCGCCGCGGTCAGTTTGCTTAAAGGCCGACCACGAAATCATGCCTGGCTTTGTAGTGCGTCTATTTTTTTACATCGTGTGTCGCCGGCACCAACTTGTTTTTGTCTTTATTCAATAAATAACTCAGGTCTACGTAGTCCGCGCTAGCCGGAGTACTTACCATGGTTGCGAAAGGTTCGCCCACGACTGCAGCACAGAGATAGGATATTCTGCCATTTTAACGGGCCAATTTTTAACAAAAGACTATAACGCCTACTTGTCAAAGCAATCTTCGGCCGCTACAACCGGGCTAATAACCAATCATTAACGTTCGCCATTGGGCTCGCCAAAGGAGCTGAGACCATGCTGACTCGTGCTGAGGCCGCCGCCTCCGCAGACTTTGCTGCG
>NZ_JALNUL010000176.1:0-832 GCF_026540775.1 Methylobacterium sp. GC_Met_3 | reverse complement strand
AGCACCCGCCCGCGGGGGGTGCGCTGCACGAAGCCGCGCTGGATCAGGTACGGCTCGATGATGTCCTCGATCGCGTCCCGCGGCTCCGACAAGGCCGCCCCGATCGTCTCGATCCCCACAGGCCCGCCCCCGAACGAGCGCGCGATCAGGCTCAGGTACTTGCGGTCCATCACGTCGAGCCCTGCCTCGTCCACGTCGAGCAGCTTCAGCGCCCGGTCGGCGATCGCCCGCGTCACCGTCTCGGCCTCCGCCACGATCGCGAAGTCCCGCACCCGCCGCAGCAGACGCCCCGCGATCCGCGGCGTGCCGCGTGCCCGCCGGGCAATCTCGTTGGCGCCCTCCGCCGACATGCCGATCCCCAGCACCCGCGCCCCGCGGGCCACGATCTGCTCCAGCTCGTCGATCTCGTAGAACTCGAGCCGGATCGGGATGCCGAACCGGTCGCGCAGCGGCGTGGTCAGCAGGCCCGCGCGCGTGGTGGCGCCGACCAGGGTGAACTTGGGCAGCTCGATCTTGACCGAGCGCGCCGCCGGCCCTTCGCCGATGATCAGGTCGAGCTGGTAATCCTCCATGGCCGGGTAGAGGATCTCCTCGACCGCCGGGTTGAGCCGGTGGATCTCGTCGATGAACAGGACATCGCGCTCGTCGAGATTGGTGAGCTGGGCGGCGAGATCGCCGGCCTTGGCGATGACCGGCCCGGAGGTGGAGCGGAAGTTCACCCCGAGTTCGCGGGCGACGATCTGGGCGAGCGTGGTCTTGCCGAGCCCGGGCGGCCCGACGAACAGCACGTGGTCGAGCGCCTGGCCGGTCTTGCGGGCGGCCTCGATGAAGA
>NZ_JALNUL010000175.1:0-840 GCF_026540775.1 Methylobacterium sp. GC_Met_3 | reverse complement strand
TCGGCTCGGACTCTTCGGTGCCGCCACACCACCATAGATACTCCAACACGGCAGACAGGCGCAGGCAGTGCCCGCGGGCCTTACCGAGCGTGCCGGCGAGCAAGCCGCTGGCCATATGGCACCGCCCCACGATGTCCCTAGCGAATTCCTCGAGCCGATCCTCCGCATCGCGGGCGAGCGGCACGATCACCGGCTCTGGGTGGCCGAACTCGTCGTGGAACTGCAACAAGTCGGTGAGCCGGGCGAATGCCCGCTGCATCGGTCCGTCATCCTGTGCGCCGCGCGCCAGATTGAACTCGGGCTTGGTCTCCGGCCATGCCCAGAGCAGCCGGGAGGCCAGACCGTCGTCCGGCCCGTTCAGGATCATCTCCAGCTTGTCCGGCTGAACGCCGCCGAGCACGCCGATGCTGAGGTGTCGGATCCGAAGCGGCTCCGGGTTCTTCATCCGGTCCACGACGTAGGCGCGCCCGCCGTACATCTCGATCGCGAACGCCCGGTCGGATCCTCCCCCGCCGTACTTATCGAAGGCGCCGAGCCAGCCGGCCAGTTCGTCTCGCACCAGCAGGAGTCCGCGCGGCAGCCCGGCGGCTAGGGCGCCCAGCGCCTCGACCGTGGCATCCGCCACCCGGATCCGCGGCCGAACCGGCGCGGGCGGCTCCTGAGCGTCGGCCGGCAGGGCGGGTGGCGGGTCGCCGTTCTTTACGGCGGTTTTGACCTCGACCTTCCACGCTTCGATCCGGGCCTCGCAGGCCTGCTTGGCGGTGGCGTGCTCCTGCTGAACATGCTCGAAACCGTCCGCCATCCGATCCTCAGCGAACCGGACGAGATTGAAGGCGGCGT
>NZ_JALNUL010000174.1:0-847 GCF_026540775.1 Methylobacterium sp. GC_Met_3 | reverse complement strand
CTTAGAGCGCCTCACAGAACCGTTTGATTTGGTTGAGGGTGATGAGGCTTTCGGCGAGACTTGTGAAGGCCTCGTAGATGTCGCTACGCCGCTCGTAGCGGATGGGCAGTCGGCGGAACCGGTTGAACCAGGCGTGGGTGCGCTCGACCACCCAGCGATGGCGGCCGAGCGGCTCGCTGCTCTCAATGCCCTTGCGCGCGATGCGCGGCACGATCCCGCGGGCCCGGCACTCCTGGCGGCGGGGCTTGGCATCGTAGGCCTTGTCGGCGTGCAGCTTGCCGGGCCGCTGGCGCAGCCGCCCCCGTCGACCGCTCCGCAGGGGCGGGATGGCGTCGAGCGTCGGGGCCAGCATCGGGCTGTCGTGCCGGTTGGCCCCGCTCAGGCAGAAGCCGAGCGGCGTGCCGCGCGCATCGGTGACGAGGTGACGCTTCGTGCCCGGCTTGCCCCGGTCGGTCGGGTTCGGGCCGGCGGTGGCAGAGTCCCCGCTGGGACAGACGCTCTGTCCAGGCTCGCCCGGCTCCAGTCGATCTCACCCGCCGCGTGCAGGCGCTCCAGCAGAACCTGATGCAGGCGCGCCCACACCCCTGCCTCCCGCCAGTCGCGAAGCCGGCGCCAGCACCTCATCCCGCAGCCGCAGCCCATCTCCGCCGATAGCATCTCCCAGGGCAGGCCCGAGCGCAGCACGAACAGGATACCGGTCAGCGCCGCTCGGTTCTCGATCGGACGGCGCCCGCCCTTCGGACGGGGCCGGGGCGGCGGAAGGAGCGGGGCGATCGCGTTCCAGAGATCATCGGGCAGAAGCGGGCGTGCCATGCTCAACAACGCCCGCCCAACCGATCCGTGCCCG
>NZ_JALNUL010000173.1:0-848 GCF_026540775.1 Methylobacterium sp. GC_Met_3 | reverse complement strand
AGAGCGCGGGACAAAACCGCGTTGAGCGGGTTAGGCGGGCATGGACGCTCTTGTACCTGACGACCTCTGGGCGGTGATCGAGCCGCTTCTTCCATCCGAGCCGGAGAAGCCGAAGGGTGGTCGGCCGCGCTCTTCGGATCGGGCGGCACTGGCGGGCATCATTCTGGTTCTGCGCACGGGCATGCAGTGGAAGCATCTGCCGCGCTCCGATGTCGGCTGCAGCGGCAAGACGAGTTGGCGGCGGCTGGGCGTGTGGCAGGCAGCTGGCGTCTGGGCCGCTCTGCATCGCGTGATGCTGGGGCAGCTTCAGGATGCAGACGCGCTCGATTGGTCACGGGCCGCCCTCGACAGTGCGAGCCTGCCGGCGAAAAAAGGGGCTCTGCGACGGGGCCGAACCCGACGGATCGAGGCAAGCCGGGGACGAAGCGCCACCTCGTCGTGGACGCCAACGGCACGCCGCTTGGCCTGACGCTCACCGGAGCCAACTGCCACGACAGCCGCATGCTAGCCGCCACCCTTGATGCGGTGCCGGGCGTGCGCACAGGGCGTCGGGGTCGCCCTCGGCGCAGACCGGACAAGTTGCACGCTGACAAGGGCTACGATCATCGCCGGTGTCGAGGTGAGTGCCGGGCGCGCAGCATCACGCCGCGCATCGCCCGGCGCGGCATCGAGAGCAGCCAACACCTCGGCCGCTATCGTTGGATCGTCGAACGCACGCTGGCGTGGCTGGCTCGCTTCCGCCGCCTGACCATCCGCTACGAGCGACGCGCTGACCTCCACCTCGCCTTCACGACCCTCGCCTGCGCCCTCATCTGCCGAACTCAGGCCAAACGGTTTTGTCCCTAGCT
>NZ_JALNUL010000172.1:0-848 GCF_026540775.1 Methylobacterium sp. GC_Met_3 | reverse complement strand
TAGCCCGCCACGCCTTCGAGATCACCGACGATAGCGGAGCGCTCCTGATCGAGGTGCCGTTCACGGAGGTTCTGGATGGCAGGCATAGGCGCTTGCCGCCCAAAGAAACGGCGCAGAGGCAAGTAGCCGCCGCCACGATCGCCCGCTCCACGGAGCTGATCAGTGAGATCCGTGCGGAGAGGGCCGTCACACGAGACAAGCTGGCCGAGACATGGCGGCTTCTCGGGTTATTGCGCCCAAGCAAGGCGTCAGACCAATGAAGCCGCTGCCTGTCCTGGTTCAGCGCCTTTGATCCTAGTCCAAAATGTCTTGGATCAACTGGCGGTTCGCGTTGATGAACGCGATGGTCCCATCGATTTCGCGCAAAACCTTCTCCGTAGCGGCTCGGGCCTCAGTGCCGTCGACAAGGCCGGCGACGATGCGAGCGTGATGCTCGCGGCGTTGCTCGGCCTCGGCGAGATCCCGTTCCGTCTGGGTGAGCAGGCCCCGAAGGTGCTGATCGGACGGTGTCGGCATGGTGGTTACGCCCCTCCAGCCAATGGCATTAGCCCCGCCGCCCGATCTGATCACGGGCTGGCGGGGCTCGGTACCGTTCCTCACGGCAGGGGACCAAAACGCTACGCGGTCCGAGACACAGGATGCCGAAGCACCCTTAGTTGGGCCTCAACAACGGTCCTCGGCCGGGTCCCAGATCGGGATGCCAATCGGTTTTGTCGGTTGGTAATGGCAATCGGTCCAGGCTGAGATTAGACGGACTGCCATTCCCGATGTTCCGCAAAAGTTCTATGTCCTCGCAGGGCGACGCGGAGCGGCAGAATGGCGAGGCGAGGGGTCTTCGTGCGGGCCGA
>NZ_JALNUL010000171.1:0-892 GCF_026540775.1 Methylobacterium sp. GC_Met_3 | reverse complement strand
CGAGCTGTTCGAGCGGCTGGAGGCGTCGAAGGCGTAGCCGGCGTTGATACCGAAGTAGGCGCCCGACCAGGTGAACACCGGCACGGGGGTGAACACGGGCGGCGGGCCGGGGCGGCGCGGCAGGTCGGCTGCCGAAGCGGCGGCGGTCAGGGCGGTGAAGGCAGCCAGCGAGGCCAGGAGCTTTGTCATCACGTCAGGTCCAACATTCAATCTGAAGGCATGACTACTGGATGCGGAGCTAAATAGCTGTAGTTTCACGGACACACCCTTGGGTGATGAGGGGGCGTGTCGTAGTAAATCGCCTCTTAACGCGCCCTCGACCGCCGTAATACTTCGCGGTCTACATGCAAGAGCGCCACGACATGCCAGAGGCGCTTTGGTTGCGAACTAGCAGAACGTGGTCGTTCGGCTGCGGCCGACCGCACGGGCGGGACGGTCCACCACCTCGGGGACGGCCGCTGGTGGGACGCGGACGCCGGCCGGCGGCGTGATGGTTGTGGCCGCCGGATCCGGATCGCGGTAGAGGCCGACATCCTTAGAAGGTTGCGCCGGACGCGGGTGGTGCTGGCGGCAGCCCACCGTGATCACGACACCTCGAACAACGCCGACGCCAATCTCGCGGCCTTCTGCCAGCGCTGCCACATGATCCACGACCGGCCGGAGCATCAGCGGCGACGCTGGCGCACGCTGTTTCGGCGGAAGGCGCTCGGGGACCTGTTCGGTGGCCCATATGGCTGACTTGCCGGTGCCGGAGAGTTGCTACGCGGTCCAGTCACCCGCTGAGAGCAGCACCCTTATCAGCGTGCCAGCCGCGGATGAACGCTGCTGTGCGGCACCCCTTCGACGGAGCTCAGCAGCTTAGAGGGACGGCTTCGTAGGCTGGACTGGCCTA
>NZ_JALNUL010000170.1:0-897 GCF_026540775.1 Methylobacterium sp. GC_Met_3 | reverse complement strand
TCAACCGGGCGGCTTCGCGAGCGCGGACGAGGTACGGGTGGCGCGCGACGCTCATTTTGCCGCCGTGCGTCGGTTGTTCGAGACGTTAGACGTTTTGGTGATCACGCTCGGTCAGACCGAGAGCTGGCGTTGGCGTGCAGATGGAGCAGTTCTACCGCTCGCCCCCGGAGTCGCCGGCGGCACTTACGACCCGGCTCTCTACGCGTTCGTTAACGTAGGCGTCGCCGAGGTCATCGGCGACCTAAACGGTTTTTTGGACCGGTTGTGGCGTGTCAATCCATCAGCGCGCGTCGTGATGACGGTTTCACCCGTCGCAATGGTGGCCACTTACCTTGATCAGCACGTCATGACTTCGAATTGTTATTCCAAATCGATCTTGCGTGCCGCGGCCGGCGAATTATGCGCCGCGCGAGGCGATAAGATTGTGTATTTCCCATCTTACGACCTCATCACCGGCAGTGCGAATGCCGGGCGGTATTATGATGAGGACCAGCGCACCATCAACGATGCCGGGGTGCGCCATGTCATGCGACAATTCCTTGGAACCTTCGCCACGAACCGCGCTGAACCCGCGGTGCATCGAGCTTTGATCGACCTTCAGGCCGAAGCCAACTGCAACGCCGCTGTGATCTGCGACGAAGAAGCCATCACGCGATAGCTTTCTATCAACGTTCGCAAGTCTATTATCATGTTTTAAGGTAGAAATTTCTATTTAATAAGCAAATACTAGTCGCATGTCACTGTCTTATCGAACTGATTCAAACACTGTCTGGCAACAAAAAGTACCTTTAAGATATACCTATGCAATGGAATGTCTATGATTGGGATCAATAGTCTAATAAAGAATTGGCGGCAGGCGCGATTCATCCGTCGGCGCCGGATCGAGCGCTTGCCAAT
>NZ_JALNUL010000017.1:0-107181 GCF_026540775.1 Methylobacterium sp. GC_Met_3 | reverse complement strand
TACGATCAAGGCGAACTTCCCGACCCGGATCAGCTTCCAGGTGACCAGCAAGATCGATAGCCGCACGATCCTGGGGGAGATGGGCGCGGAGCAGCTTCTGGGTCAGGGCGACATGCTGTTCATGGCCGGCGGCGGGCGCACGACCCGGGTGCACGGGCCGTTCTGCTCGGACAGCGAGGTCGAGACCGTGGTCGCCCACCTCAAGCGCCAGGGCCGCCCCAGCTACCTCGACGCCGTCACGGCGGACGATGGGCCCGAGGAGCCCGCCAAGGAGGGCGGCCGCTCCGGCCGGGGCTCGAAGAGCGCCGCCGCCGACCGGGCTGACCGCTCGGAGGAGCCGGCCGAGGAGGCCCCGGTGTTCGACATCGGCGCCTTCGCGGCGGCCACGGGCGGCGACTCGGACGACCTGTACAAGCAGGCCATCGAGGTGGTGCTGCGCGACGAGAAGGCCTCGACCAGCTACATCCAGCGCCGCCTGCAGATCGGCTACAACCGCGCCGCCTCGATCATGGAGCGGATGGAGATCGAGGGGATCGTCGGCCCGGCCAACCATGCCGGCAAGCGCGAGATCCTGGTCACGGGGGCGTCGCACAGCTCGGCCGGGATGTACGACGACGACTGAAACTCCGTCCGGGCCGCCTGCTCGTGCGGCGGCCCGGACGTCGCATCTTCGCCACAGGGCGAGGCTCTAAGCCTCGGGTCCCGCCCTCGTTTGCCGCTGAGGCCCGCCCGCGGGCCCGCCAGGAGACTCTGCCGATGATCGGCCGCCGCATCCGCACAGCCGGCTCCGTGTTCGCCGCCGGGCTGTGGCTCGCGACCGCCAACCCGGCCGAGGCTCAGGTTGGCGCGTTCATCGACAGCCTCTTCGGCCACAAGGAGGAGCCGGCCCCGCAGCCGGAGGCCGCCCCGGCTCCCGCGCCCGCCAAGAAGGCCGCGCCCAAGAAGGACGCCGCCAAGGACGCGAAGGCGGGCGCCAAATCCGCGAAGGCCGCCGAGAAGGCCGACCACAAGGCGCCCGAATCCAAGGTTGCGGCGGTCGGCGCGCCTGCGGCGGTCGCCCCCGGCGAGCCGGCGGATGCCGCCACCCTGCTCGCCCAGGCCAACGCCTATTTCAACGGGATCAACACGCTGACGGGCAACTTCATGCAGATCGGCGCCGACGGGCGCCGGATCGGCGGCAAGCTGACGCTGGCCAAGCCCGGCCGCCTGCGCTTCGACTACGACCAGCCCTCGCCGCTGGAGGTGGTGGCCGACGGCACCTCGGTGGCGGTGCGCGACCGCAAGCTCAACACCCAGGATCTCTACTTCATCGCCCAGACGCCGCTGAAATTCCTGCTGCGCGAGAAGATCGACCTCGCCCGCGACCTCACGGTGACCGACGTGGCCAACGATCCCTCCGGCGTGCGCTTCAGCCTGGAGGACCGCGCGACGCTGGGCGGGACCTCGAAGATTCAGCTGTTCTTCGATGCCGATCTCAAGACGCTGAGCCAGTGGCGGATCACCGATCCGCAGGGCTACATCACCACGGTGACGCTCTCGAACCTGCAGAGGGGCAAGAACGTCGACGGCAGCCTGTTCTTCATCAATTACGGGCGCGCCGAGGACAAGGCGATGCAGCAGCAGATCCAGCAGTCGCAGCAGTAGGCGGCGTCCTCACGCCGCCGTCGCGTCGAGGCCGGCGCTGCGCCAGCGGTCGAGCTCCCGGTCGATCGCCGCCTCGGTACAGCGCAGGAATTCGGCGGCCGGCAGGCCCGGGGCGACGGCGGCGAGGTAGCTGACCACGACGGTCCCGGCCCGGGTGGCCATCCCCCCTGGCCAGAACAGCCCGGAATTCACCGCCACCGGCACCACCGGCAGGCCGAGCCGCCCGTAGAGCAGCTCGACCCCGCGCTTGAAGCGCAGCGGCGCGGCAATGCCGCCGCGGGTGCCCTCGGGGAAGATCAGAACCGACCGGCCGGCCGCCACGGCGGCGCGCCCCTCGTCGATCATGGTGCGCAGGGCCTGGGTGCCATTGCCGCGGTCGATGATGATCATCGGCGAGCGCCGCAGGAACCAGCCGACCACCGGGATCGACAGCAGCTCCCGTTTGGCGACGATCGCCACGTCCGGCACCAGAACCAGGAAGGCCAGCGTCTCCCAGGTCGATTGGTGGTTGGCCACGATCAGGCAGGGCTCGGCCGGCAGGTGCTGGCGGCCCTCCTCGACGTAGCGCAGGCCGACGATGCCCCGCAGTCCGGCCAGAATCCCGCGGGCCCACAGCCGCGTCGCCCGGCGGATCGGCCGCTGTGGCGAGCCGGACAGCAGGAAGATCACCAGGGGGACGAGGAACAGAGTCGTCCAGGCCGCCCAGTAGACGGCGAACAGGAACGAGCGGGCATGGGCCATGGCTGGGCTTCGACGCGGGGACAGGGCAGCGCCCGGGCATAGCGCGTGCCTGCCGGACACGCACGGCCTTTTGCCTCATCGACGGCGAGCGGACTGTCGCGGACCGCGAAATCCGCTATCGGAGCACAGCCCCGTCCGAACCCAGACCCTGCCCGTGCAACTCTCCGTCACCACCTGGAACATCAATTCGGTGCGCCTGCGCATCGATCTCGTGCTGCGTTTCCTGGCCGAGCACAGACCGGATGTGCTGTGCCTTCAGGAGACGAAGTGCCCGGACGACGCCTTCCCACTGAAGGCCCTGCGCGGCTCCGGCTACGAGCACGTGATGTTCGCCGGCCAAAAGGGCTACAACGGCGTCGCGATCCTCTCGCGCTTTCCCCTGCACACCCGCGCCGTGATGGGTTTCTGCGAGCGCCAGGATGCCCGCCACATCTCGGCGGTGCTTGGGCCGGAAGCGGGCGCCGCCGCGGGGATCGTGCTGCACGATTTCTACGTCCCAGCGGGCGGCGACGTGCCGGACCGCGACCTCAATCCGAAATTCGCCCACAAGCTCGACTTCCTGTCCGAACTGCGCGCCTGGAGCGGCAAGCGCGTCTCCGGTCCGGCGATCCTGATGGGCGACCTCAACGTCGCGCCACTCGAGCACGACGTCTGGTCGCACAAGCAGCTCCTCGACGTGGTGAGCCACACGCCCGTAGAGACCGAGGCGCTGGAAATCCTGCGCGGCGAGGCCGGCTGGATCGACACGGCGCGCCACCTCACTCCGGAGCCCGAGAAGATCTACACCTGGTGGAGCTACCGCTCCCCCGATTGGGCGGCTGCCAACAAGGGCCGGCGTCTCGATCACCTCTGGGTCTCGTCCGATCTCGCCGGCACGGTCCGCAAGGTCGAGGTGCTGCGCGACGCAAGGGGCTGGGAGCGACCCTCCGACCACGCGCCGGTCACATTGACGCTGGACCTCTGATCCCGAGCACCGGGCGGAACCGCGCTTCTTCCGGGGCATTGCCCGCTCACGAGCCCGTGACGTGAGGTGACCCGATGCGCAAGATCCTGATCGCCTTCCTCCTTCCCCGAGTCGTTTCGTTTCTCCGCAATCGCTACGGCAAGCCGCATGCGAACCGCGGCCGGGCGTTCTAAGCCGGCAAACGACCTGCGCGCGGCTGTGACGGCCGGGCGCAGACGGTTCGATCGGCCGCGGCCCTAGATCCGGCGGGACCCGTCCGCCCAGGAGCCGTACCGATGACCCAGGATCCCCGCGAGGCCGGCCCACGTCCGCCCTACCCCGGCGACCAGCAGCAGCCCCGCCCGGGGCTGACCACGAAGATGACGCCGCGCCCCGACCATGGCGAGGTGAGCTACGTCGGCAAGGGCCTGCTCGTCGGTCAGGCCGCGCTGATCACCGGCGGCGATTCCGGCATCGGCCGGGCGGTCGCCATCGCGTATGCCCGCGAGGGCGCGGACGTCGCGATCTCCTACCTCGACGTCGAGCAGGAAGACGCCGAGGACACGAAGGCCTGGGTCGAGAAGGCCGGCCGCCGCTGCCTGCTGCTGCCCGGCGATATCCGCGACGAGGCCCATTGCCGAAGCCTCGTGGCGTGCACCGTGGAGGCGTTCGGCCGCCTCGACATCCTCGTGAACAACGCGGCCGCCCAGGTGGTGAACGATGGCCTCGACGATCTGAAGGCCCCCGACATCGAAGGCTCGTTCCGGGCCAACGTGTTCGCGATGTACTATCTCACCCAGGCGGCGGTGCCCCATATGAAGCCGGGCGCGGCGATCGTGAACAGCACGAGCGTGCAAGCCAAGGTCGCCGATCCCAGCATGCTGATCTATGCGGCCACCAAGGGTGCGATCGCGAGCCTGACGATCGGCCTGTCGAACCTGCTCGCGCCAAAGGGCATCCGGGTGAACTGCGTCGCGCCCGGGCCGGTCTGGACCCCGATCCAGCCGATCGTGAAGGATCCCGAGCAGATCGCACAGCTCGGCGCGCAGACGCCGCTCGGCCGCGCCGGCCAGCCCGCCGAACTGGCCCCGGCTTACGTGCTGCTCGCTTCCCGGGAGGGCAGCTACATGTCGGGCGCCCTGGTGCCGGTGACCGGCGGCATGCCGATGCTCTGAGCACCGGATGGCGCGCGGGCCGGACAGCCCGGAGCCGTACCCGACTTCTGGCCGGCTGAGGCCTGGCGGATGCGCCCGCGATCGGGAGGACTACGCCGGGCAAACCTGTGCTTGCGTGGGATGAGATCCGTACGATGGCGCCCAGCGGCGTCATCGGCTCGGACCGCGCCCTGCCGACCAAGCGTATACGGGTTCGGTCATGTGCGTACGCGGCCGACACAGCAGGTCGCGCATTCAATACAACTATAAGTGATTTCGAGAACGCGAAATTAACCACTGTAGAAAGGCGAAAGCAACCGAAGATTGCATATCCGGTTATTGGCGAAAATCGGAGGTGCTCATGTCGTCATCCCCACTCGCGATCCTCAGCCCCACCACGCGCTCGCTCGAATGGCTCGTCGGTCCAGGCGCGTTGCTCTCGTCCACTGCACTCTCGACCGGCCAGCTCGCGAGCCTCGGCCCGATCGCCTCGCAGATCGAGGGGGCGCTCAGCGCCGGCACGGGAAGTGAAGGCGGCTCGCCCCTTCCCGAAACGCTGGCCGAGACCGCCAACACCATCGTCCTCGATACGCATGCGCAGCTTGAGACGGTCGGCCACAACGTCGCGCCGCTGAACGGACCGCTGCACGGCCTCACCAATCTCGGCGAGACGATCGGCCTGGGCCATATCGGCGAGGCCGGCAACCTGATCACCGATCTTTCGGGCGCGGTCGCGAATCCGGCTGGTCTCGATACGGTCGCGCCGCTCCTCGCCGATGCCGGCCATGTCACCGATGCAGCCAACGCGCTGGTCGACTTGGTGGCGGCGGTTCCGAGCGCCGGCAACGGTCTCGTCGGCTCCGGCAGCGTCCTCACGCCAGCGACCGATATCCTCAACCAGACGGTGCTCGATCTCCATACGACGCTCGAGGATGCAGGCCATTCGATCCCGCAGCTCAACGGGCCGATCCACGGCCTCACGGGCCTCGGCGAGACGGTCGGCCTCGGCCATCTCGGCGAGCCGGGCAATCTGCTGACCGACACCCTCCCGGTCGCCGGATCGATCCTGAACGGCGGCGGCCTCGCCTCGGCGAGCCCTGTCCTGTCCGACCTCGGCCATGTGCTGGGTTCGACCGACACGCTGCTCGCCTCCGTCACCGGCGCCGTCAGCGGCGGCAATCTGCTGGCGTCGAATGGGCTCCTCGCCCCGGTCACGAACCTCGCGAACACGGGCGTCCTCGACCTTCACATGACCCTCGAGAATCTCGGCCATGAGATTCCTCTGCTCAACGATGCCATCCACGGCCTGACCAACCTCGGCGAGACGGTCGGCCTCGGCTATATCGGCACAAGCGGAAACCTCGTCACCGACGTGGTTGGTTTGCCTGGCGACGTGCTGGGTGGCCACGGGCTCGGCGCGGTGTCCCCGATCCTCGGCGATCTCGGCGCGGTGACACACTCCGCGGGCGGCCTCGTCGACGGGGTGACCGGCATCGCCGGCGGCCTCGGCAGCGGCGGGACCGGCATCCCGGCCGTCGGCAGCCTCCTCACGCCGGTGACCGCCACGGTGGACGGGCTGCTCGGCGATCACGCCACGGATCCGCTCGCCGGCCTCCTCGGCGGCGTGGCCGGTGGGGCGCAGAGTGGAACCGGTGCCCTGCTGGGAGCCGGCGCCCCGCTTCAGCCGGTGGGCGCTGTCGCCAACACGCTGATTGACACGGTCCATGCGGGCCTGGAGCAGGTCGGCCACGACGTGCCGGTGCTGAACGACCCACTCCATACCGTCATCAACCTCGGCAACACGGCGGGCCTTGGCGAGACGAGCAACCTCGTCACCGACGTGGTCAACCTGCCCGGGGCCGTGCTGGCCGGGAACGGCGTCCCTGCAGCGGGCCAGATCGTGAGCGACGTCGGTCATGTCGCGGATGCGGCGGGCGGGGTCTTGGGCTCGGTGACGGGTCTCATCCCCGCAGGCAGTGGCGCGGGATCGGGCGCGGTGCTCGACGGCGTCCTGACCCCGGTGACGACGGCTTTGGGCTCGGTCGGGTCCGGGGCCGCCGGAAATGCGGCCGGTACCCTGCTCGGCAACCTCACCGGCGGCACGATCGGCGATGGCGGCGCCGGGACGCACCCGCTGGTCGACGTGTCGGCAGGGCCGGCGACCACATCGCCGGTGGCGGACGCCGCGATCCTCACGCCCTCCGCTGATCCCGCCCACACTGTTCAGGTGAGCGCGGTCGCGGTAGGCGCCGATCAGCCGAGCCTGGCGACGGCGAACCTGCTGAGCGGTGACAGCATCCAACTGCCGCAGACCAGCGGCGGCGGCGTGGATTCCCTGGTCGGCCAACTCGCCAACGTTGTCCCGGCTACGCATGCGGGCTCGGCCGATGCCGGGGCGTCCCATGGCGCCAGCATCGATCTCGGGGTCGTCACGCTCGATCTCGGCGGCCACGCCGATGTCCAGCACACCGACCCGACCCCGCACACGACGACGAGCGGTCTGCACCTGCTCGGCCTCTGAGGCCGAGAGCCCCCGCCGCAGCCGCGGCGGGGGCCATTATCGCCGCCGCCGCGCCACACCGAGCAACCGGGGAAGTACCTGTGACCGACGAGCGGTTGTTGCGTGTTGCGAGGTGTCGCGAGTTCTGGGCCGCCCTCCGGGCCGGGCGCGCCAGTCTGATCACCGTGATGGTCGTCAGCGGCCTGATCAACCTGCTGATGCTGACCGCCCCGATCTTCATGCTCCAGGTCTACGACCGGGTGTTGCCGAGCCGGAGCATCGCCACGCTGGTCGGCCTCGCCGGCATCACGCTGATGCTGCTGGTGATCCAGAGCGTCTTCGAGATCTTCCGCGCGCGGATTCTGTCCCGGTTCGGACGCCTCATCGACGAGCGCCTCGGCCACCGGATCTTCCGCACCCTGCTGGCCCGCGGCTCCGAGATGCCGCGCAGCGACGAGGGCCCCCAGGCCCTGCGCGACCTCGATACCGTGCGCGGGTTCGTGTCGAGCATGGCGGTGAGCGCGTTCTTCGACCTGCCCTGGGTGCCGCTCTACGTGGCGGTCTGCTTCCTGTTCCATCCCTGGCTCGGGGCGGCGATTGCCGGAGGCGCCCTGTTCCTTTGCGTCCTGACGGTCCTGACCGACTGGGCCTCGGCCGCCGTTACCCAGGAGGCCGTCCGCGTGGCGGGCGAACGCCGGTCCTTCACCGACATGGCGCACCGGACGGCGCCGCTGCTCTCGGCGCTGGGGATGCGCTCCCGCATCGCGTCGATCTGGCAGGTCCGGACGCGCCGGAACCTCGACGTGGCGACCCAGGGGAACGACCTCGCCATCGGCTTCGGCACGACGGCACGCCTGCTGCGCACGCTGCTGCAATCCGGCATCCTCGGCCTCGGGGCGCTGCTGGTCGTGCGTGAGGAGGCGACCGCCGGGGTGATGCTCGCCGCCACGATCCTGTCGGCCCGGGCGCTGGCGCCGGTCGATCTCGCGATCGCCAACTGGAAGTCGTTCACGGCCGCCCGGCAGGCCTGGGGCCGGCTCGTCGCCTTCCTGCCCCTGCGCGAGCCGACCGCCCCGACGCCCTTGCCGGCCCCGCGCGAGAGCCTGCGCGTGACCGCCCTGTCGATCGCCGTACCGGGCACCGACACGCTCGTGCTGCACGACGTGAACGTCGCTCTCGCGCCTGGCAGTGCCCTCGGCGTGATCGGCGCCAGCGGCTCCGGCAAATCGACCTTCGCCCGCGCCCTGGTCGGGCTGGCGCGGCCGAGCCGCGGCGTGATCCGCCTCGATGGGGCGGCTCTCGACCAGTGGGATCCCGACGATCTCGGCCGCGCGATCGGCTACCTGCCGCAGGATACCGAGATGTTCGACGGGACAATCGCCGAGAACATCACCCGGTTCGACCCGGCGCCCGATCCCGAGGCCCTGCTGGCCGCCGCCAAGGCTGCGGGCGTCCACGAGGTCGTGCTCCGGCTGCCGGGCGGATACGACGCCCGGGTCGGCGGGGTCGGCGGGCTCGGGCTCTCGGGTGGGCAGCGCCAGCGGATCGCCCTCGCACGGGCGCTCTACGGCGATCCTTTCCTGGTCGTCCTCGACGAGCCGAACTCCAACCTCGACGTCGATGGCGACCGTGCCCTGTCGGCGGCCGTCCAGGGCGTGCGCGTCCGCGGCGGCATCGTGGTGGTGATCGCCCACCGGCCCAGCGCCCTGGCTGCGGTCGACCGGATCCTCGTGCTCGGCGACGGGCGCGTACAGCTACACGGGCCGCGCGACGAGGTTCTGGCGAAGCTCAGCGCCCTGACCCGGCAGACACCCACGAGGGTCGCATGACCAAGCATCACGATCCCTCTACCCGGGATGCCGACCCGACCGACGGGACGCGTCGCTCCCTGCGCCGCCACATCGCCGGGGTTGCCGCCGTGATCGCGGTCGCCACCGGCGTGGGCGCCTGGACCGCGGCAACGGACCTGTCCGGCGCGATCATCGCCACCGGGTCCCTCGTGGTCGAGAGCAACATCAAGAAGGTCCAGCATCCGACCGGCGGCGTCGTGGCCGAATTGCCGGTTCAGGAGGGCGACCGCGTCCGGGCAGGCGACCTGCTGGTGCGCCTCGATGCGACGGCGGCGCGCGCCACCTACGACAGCGTCACCAAGAGCCTGTGGGAGATCGCCGCCCGCAACGCTCGCCTGGAGGCGGAGCGCGATGGCCGCTCGGATCTCGCGATCCCGGCCGAACTCAACGCAGCGGGGCCCGAGGTCGGGCGGATCATCGACGGGGAGCGCAAGCTGTTCCGCTTCCGCCGCGAGGCGCTCCAGGGTCAGAAGGCGCAGCTGCGCGAACGAATCGGGCAGCTCAACGAGGAGATCAAGGGCTTGGTCGAGCAGGCCGCCGCGAAGGAGCAGGAGACCACGATCATCGGCCGGGAATACGCCGGCGTCGAGGAACTGTGGAGGAAGAACCTGATCCAGCTGACGCGGCTCACCAGCCTGCAGCGCGACATGTCCCGGCTCAAGGGCGAGCGCGGCGTCCTCGTGGCCAGCATCGCCCAGACACGCGGCAAGGTCTCCGAGACCGAACTGCAGATCATCCAGCTCGAACAGAATCTGCGCAGCGAGGTCGGCAAGGAGCTGGCCGAGAACCGCGCCAAGACCGCGACCCTGATGGAGCAGAAGATCACCGCCTTCGATCAGCTCCAGCGCATAGAGATCCGTGCGCCGCAGACCGGCTACGTGCATGAACTTGCGGTCCACACCCGCGGCGGCGTGATCGCCCCGGGCGAGTCGATCCTGCTGATCGTGCCGAATGCGGATTCGCTCGTGGCCGAGGTTCGCGTCGCGCCCCAGGACATCGACCGCCTCCAGACAGGCCAAGGCGCGGGCCTGCGCTTCCCGAGCTTCGACCAGCGGACCACGCCGGAACTCAACGGCCGCGTCACCCGGATCGCTGCCGACGTCAGCGAGGACAAGCGGACCGGCAGCTTCTACTACCTCGTCCGGCTCGGCGTGACGAAGGACGAGCTTGCCAAGCTCGACGGGGCCAAGCTGATGCCCGGCATGCCTGTGGAGGCGTTCATCCGCACGGCCGACCGGACAGTTCTGTCGTATCTCACCAAGCCCCTCGTCGATCAGGCGCGACGGGCGTTCCGCGAGAAGTAGGGCACAGGGCCAGGAGCGAGTCCTGGCCCTGTCGTACGTCTCCGATGTCGGGGGTGCTGACCCGCGACGAGGCCTAGAACGGGATGTCGTCGTCGAGGTCGTAGCCGCCGCGGCTGCCGCCGCCACCGTTGCCCGAAGAAGCGGGTGCCG
The DNA here is from genome assembly GCF_026540775.1 of Methylobacterium sp. GC_Met_3. Classification (NCBI taxonomy): domain Bacteria; kingdom Pseudomonadati; phylum Pseudomonadota; class Alphaproteobacteria; order Hyphomicrobiales; family Methylobacteriaceae; genus Methylobacterium; species Methylobacterium sp. GC_Met_3. Next base: position 96,895 of record NZ_JALNUL010000017.1, on the reverse strand, counting down.
GACGGCGCTCGCCGCCCTGAGCCCGACCGCCACCGCCGCCGAAATCGCCGCCGCGGTCCCCACCCCGATCACCGCCGCGACTGATCTGCCCGCCGCCCTCGTCCTCGCCGGCGAATTCGCCGCCGCCGCCACCGCCACGCCCGTCGAGAATCGTCATCTCACCGCGGAAGCGCTGGAGCACCACCTCGGTCGTGTACTTCTCGACGCCGGAATTGTCGGTCCACTTCCGGGTCTGGAGCTGGCCCTCGATGTAGACCTTCGAGCCCTTGCGCAGGTACTGCTCGGCGACCCGGGCGAGGTTGTCGTTGTAGATCACGACCGAGTGCCACTCGGTCTTCTCCTTGCGCTCGCCGCTCGCCTTGTCCTTCCAGGACTCCGAGGTGGCAATCCGAAGGTTGCATACCGGATCGCCCGAGCCGAGGCGGCGCATCTCAGGATCGCGCCCGAGATTGCCCACCAGAATCACCTTGTTGACGCTGCCCGCCATGCTTCTCTCCTTACCGTACGGATCTCACAGGGCACCTGCCCGGCGGCGCGCGAACCATGCGCCCGGGCCTCCGGAGCGGCAACCAGCGGTTCGAGCTTGTGCCCGCTTTCCGCAGTGTCGCCGGATTTGTGTGTTCTATATCTGTTCTTTAACGGCAGCAAGCCTCCGTCAGGTCACGCGCACGACCAGCTTGCCGAAATTGCGGCCCTTCAACAGGCCGATGAAGGCCTCGGGCGCCTTCTCCAGGCCTTCGACCACATCCTCGCGATAGTGAACGCGGCCCTCCCTGATCCAGCCGCCGACCTCCTGGCGGAAGGTCTCGGCCTGATCGGCGAAGTCCCACACGATGAAGCCCTGGATGTGGAGGCGGTTGGTCAGCACCGAACGCATCAGGCCCGGCAGACGGTCGGGCCCGGGCGGGACCTCGGTGGCGTTGTAGGCCGAGACGAGGCCGCAGACCGGGATCCGCGCGAAGGGATTGAGCAGCGGCATCACGGCCGCGAAGACCGCGCCGCCGACATTCTCGAAATAGACGTCGATGCCATCGGGGCAGGCGGCGGCCAGCGCCCCCGGCAGGTCGTCGCCGCGATGGTCCACAGCGGCGTCGAAGCCGAGTTCCTCGGTGAGATAGCGGCACTTGTCCGGCCCGCCCGCGATCCCGACGGCCCGGGCGCCCTTCAGCTTGGCGATCTGCCCGACCAGCGAGCCCACCGGACCCGCGGCGGCGGCCACCACCACGGTCTCGCCGGCCTTGGGTCGGCCGATATTGAGGAGGCCGGTATAGGCGGTCATGCCCGGCATCCCGAGCACACCCAAAGCCGTCGAGGGCGGAGCGGCGCTGGGGTCGACCCGGCGCGAGCCCTTGCCGTCCGTGACGAAATACTCCTGCCAGCCCGCGAAGGCGGTGAGCAGATCGCCCACGGCAAAGTCCGGATGGTTCGAGGCGACCACCTCGCCCACCGTCTCGGCGGTGATCGGCGCGCCGATCTCCACGGGTGCCGCGTAGGATTTCGCGTCGCTCATCCGGCCGCGCATATAGGGATCCAGCGACAGCCAGCGGGTGCGCAGCAGGATCTGGCCGGGGCCAGGCTGCGGCACCGGCACCTCCTCCAGACGAAAATTTTCGGAGCGCGGCTCGCCGTGGGGGCGTGAGGCCAGGACGATGCGGCGGTTCATGGCGGTCATGAGAAGACTCCCGGAGACTGGCGGCCTGCCCCGATCTGGGGCGCCCGCCGTCATCCGCAAAGGCGTCGGGCGATCTCCGGGGCGGATCGCGCGTTGTCCCGTCTCGTGATGCGGAGGCTCGGTATGCGCAGGACGGCACTCGGCCTCGGACTCGCGGCTTTGACGGCGGCGGCCTCCGCGGCGCCCCTCGACACCTATCGGGACCGTTCCCGTGTGCTGGTCCTGTCGGCGCCCGATGCCGCCGACGCGCATCTCGCGGCCCAGCGCGCTGCGCTGGGGCCGGGCCGCGAGGGAATTGCCGAGCGCGATCTCGTGGTGCTGGAGGCGGTGGGCCCCGGCGCCGAGGCGCGCACCCTGCGGGCCGCGCTCGGGCTGCCGGACGACAGCTTCCGGGCCGTCCTGGTCGGCAAGGACGGTGGCGCCAAGCTCACCGCGGCCACGCCCATCCCGCCCCAGCGGCTGTTTTCCACCATCGACGCGATGCCGATGCGCCGTGCCGAGATGCGCGGCCGCCGGTAGGTTCAAAGTCCTTGGATCGGGTGTGGATGGGCGCGGTTCGGACACCAACGGTTAAGCCTACCGACCTATCACCGAACCGTGTCGACGGCCGCATCCCGGCCGTCCGTTGAGGCCCGTCAGGACGCTCGCACGAGACGCTCGTAACGATGAACCGCCACCATGTTGCCGACGCCATCCGCCGTCTCGTCGCCACGCAGGTCGAGGATATCGAGCGCGCGGTCCGCGACGGTCACAAGACCATCGCGCTGAACGAGCTGACGGACCTGAACCGCCAGCTCAAGGCCTTCGCGGCCGCCCTCAAGAAGGCGCCCGCCCGCATCTGAACGGGTCAGCGCGCTCTACCAGCGTGGCCCGTTCCAGTGTGAACCGCCCCAGTCCGGCCCGCCCCAGCGCCGGGGTGGTACGTCCTCCGGGGGCGGAGGCGGCGGGGGAGTGCCGCGGTCGAAGCCCGGCTCGTCACAGACCCGCACCCGGCGCACGACCGGCGCGCCGTCCGGATCGAACCGGCGCCGGACGAATTCCCGGCATGCCTCGGGAGGCGCCGCGCTGAAGCGCGGCCCGCGGAACCCCGGCTCGGGACGTGGCGGCGGCGGGGGCCGATGCTCGGGCCCGTCCTCCTGAACCGGGCCGCCCCAGCGGTGCTCCGGCGGATAGGGACCATCGAAATCGGCAGCCAACGCCGGGCCGGCAGCGAGTAGCAGAGCTAGAAAACCGGTACGGATGAGGAGACGACGGGCGGGCACGGGTGGCCTCGGCGTGATCGGGCGCGCGGGGATCGCGGCCATTCACCGGAGGTTGCGCCTAGCGGCCTGAACCGCCGCCAGAGCGCCTGTTGGCCGCCGTTCAGCCAGCTACTTCTGCATCGCGTTCACTTCGCACTGCGCGTACTCGCCGCTCGCCTTCACGTAGGCGTTGAGCTTCTGCAGGTAGGCGTCGGCGATTGGCCGGAAGGCCTGCGCCTGCAGGTTATAGGCCTTGATCGCATCGTTGTAGCTGTAGGCCTCCCAACCCGGGCAGCCCTCCTTGGTGTCGAGGCAGGCCGGCTTGTCCGGCAGCGCGGGTTTTGCCGGGCGCGCGGAGGCGGGCGGCGGCTCGGGCGGGCTGCAGGTTGCGACTGTCGGGGGGGCGGCCGGAGCGGCCTTGGCGGGCTTCGCGGCGGCCGGTGGCGCCGCATTCGGGGCCGCCTGGGCGGCGCCGGCGGGTACGAGCAGGCTCGCGATGAGGAGAAGAGTGCCGCGCATGGCGTCCTGACAAGCTCCGCTGCAGCCCGGACCGTCGATGGCGGGGGCCGGCCGCGGGTTCTGCGGCATCACGCCTGCGGCGACAAGGGTTCCGGCAACGCTTCCTTGGCGGCGGGCCGCCGAGCCGGGGAGGCCGGCCGTCCGGCTGAAGACTGGCCCGCCATCCGCGCCGGCTTGCCGCGCACGAGCGCTATCGCCGGCAGGGACAGGCCGACCGCCAGCACCCACCAGGCGGGCCGGATCGGGCCTGAAAAATCCAGGTTGGCGGCGAGCACGAGGCTGGCCGGGACGCCGCTGGCGAGCCCATACCACGCCGCCTCCAGTGCCGCGGTGGCCAGCCCGGCAACGACCGCGAGCAGCAGAAGCGACCACGGCCGCTCCGGCCACTTGAACCGCCGCATCACCCGCCAGCCCATCAGCAGCAGGAACAGCCCGGCCGAGAAGACCGGGTCGCTGACGTCGATCTTCGATTGCAGGAAGTAGTGGACCAGAGCCAGCACCGCGATCGTGTAGACGAGCCGGTGCAGCCGGTTCCAGTTCGGGCCGAGGTTGCGGATCGCCGCATCGGTCGAGGTCAGCCCCAGGGCGATCAGGCCGATCAGCGCAACGAAGCCGATGGTCAGATAGAGCCGGAGCGCGATCTCGGAGACGATCTTGGTGAGAATCAGGTTCTGATCGACGGCGTAGAGGGTGAGGTGGGCCACCGCGTAGGCCATCACGGTGATGCCGAGCATGCGCCGGACCACCAGCACCTTCGGCCAGTCGGCGATGCGGCGCAGGGGCGAGATCGCCAGGGAAAACAGCAGGAAGCGCACCGCCCATTCGCCGGTGGCGTGGATCAGAGCGGTGATCGGCTTGGCGCCGAGCGCGTCGAGCCGGTAGGCGGCGGCGAGGTACAGGGCCGGCGCGATGCAGCCCGCGAACACCGCAAGCTTCAGCCATGAGAGGCGTCCGGCCCGGTCGAGCCAGGGGAGGGGGATGCCGAGGGAGCCGGCGAGGCGGTCGATCATGGCTGGCGAACGGGGCTTTGATCGGTGGATGGAGCGCGAACAGGCCCCCGGGAACGGCTGCCTTGGAGCGTCGGTGCCGTCACGGGTCGGTTCGCCGCGGAGCCGCCACGGTTACAGGGCGGATTGACCTGTGTGGTTGACCTGAGCCGGGCTGCGGCAAGATAGCGGGGCGACGGACACCGGATGGATCCCATGCAGTACCGCAATCTCGGCCGCTCCGGCCTCAAGGTCTCGCCGATCTGCCTCGGCACGATGATGTTCGGCGGCCCCACCGATGAGGCCACCGCCGGCCGCATCGTCGCCAGCGCCCGGGACGCGGGGGTCAACTTTATCGACACGGCCAACGTCTACACGGATGGGCGCTCGGAGGAGATCACCGGACGCGCCATCGGGCCTGAGCGCAACGCCTGGATCCTGGCTACCAAGGTCGCCAATCCGACCGGTCCCGGCGTCAACGATCGCGGCCTGTCGCGCGTCCACGTGATGAAGGCCGCCGAGGACAGCCTGCGCCGGCTCGGCACCGAGTTCATCGACATCTACTATCTCCACAAGGAGGACCACGACACGCCGCTGGCCGAGACCGTGCGGGCGATGGCCGACCTCGTGCGGGCTGGCAAGATCCGGCATTTCGGCGTCTCGAACCACCGCTCCTGGCGCGTCGCCGAGATCTGCCGGCTGTGCGACGAGCTCGGCATCGACCGGCCGGTGGTGAGCCAGCCCTACTACAACGCCTTCAACCGCATGCCCGAGACCGAGCATCTGCCGGCCTGCGCACATTTCGGGCTCGGCGTCGTGCCGTATTCGCCGCTCGCCCGCGGCGTGCTCACCGGCAAGTACGATCCCGACGCGCCGCCGCCGGCCGAATCCCGCGCCGGCCGGCAGGACACGCGGATGATGCAGACCGAGTGGCGGCCGGAATCCCTGCGCATTGCCCGGACGCTCAAGCAGCACGCCGAGGCCCGCGGCATCACGGCCGGCCAGTTCGCCACCGCCTGGGTGCTGAACAACCGCCTCATCACCGGCGTCATCGCGGGACCGCGGACGGAGGCACAGTGGCAGGAGTACCTCGGCGCCCTCGACTACGCCTTCACGCCAGAGGACGAGGTGCTGGTGGACGGGTTCGTGGCGGCGGGCCATCCGACGACGCCGGGTTACAACGATCCGGCCTATCCGCTGGAGGGGCGGGTGCCGCGCAGCGGCTGACGGATCGCCCTTGCACTTGTGTCGTTCCGCCGCTATCTAACCGTCAACAGTTCTGATGGCAGTCGAGAGGCTGCGGTTCGGGAGTGGGCCCCACCGGGTCCGCTCTTTTTTTTCGCCGCACGTCTTTTTCGCCGCACAGCGCGGGCGAGCCACGCAGAACGCCGCGAAGGGTGTTCACCACCACACATGTCGTCCGAGATCGAAGCGGATCTGTCCGAGAAGCGTCTCGTCCGAGAGACGGGCGTCGCCGCGCGTGTGGCGCAGGCGATCGAGGGGCCCCTCCAGGGCCTCGGCTTCCGGCTGGTCCGGGTGAAGGTCAACAACATCAACGGCTGCACCGTGCAGATCATGGCGGAGCGGCCGGATGGCAGCTTCACCATCGCCGACTGCGAGGCGGTGAGCCGCACGATCTCGCCGCTCCTCGATGTCGATGATCCGGTGGGCGGCGCCTACAATCTGGAAGTGTCCTCGCCGGGGATCGACCGACCGCTGGTGCGGGTCTCGGATTTCGCCCGCTGGGTGGGGTACGAGGCCAAGGTCGAGCTGAGCCCGCCGCTCGACGGTCGCAAACGCTTTCGCGGCATCCTCTGCGCGCCGGATCCGGCGGGGCTCACCGTCCCGATCGACCTGCCCGACGTGAAGGAAGGTCTGCCGAGCCGGATCGACCTGCCGCTGAAGGACCTCGCCGAGGCCCATCTCGTGCTGACCGACGAGTTGATCCGCGAATCGCTCCGCCGCGGTGGTCCGCCCGCGGACGACGAGGCCGATGAGGCCGAGGATGGCGAGCCCGCCGAGGAAGATGCGGCGCCGCCCGCGCGCGGCCCGTTCCGCCCGCAGGGTCCGAAGAAGGCCAGCCCGGCGGCCAAGCCCAAGCATCCGGTCCGGACCGGTCCGAAGAAACCGGTCGTGACCAAGGCGTCCCGGATCAAGGACCGCGACTCGCTGCACTGAGACCTCAAGCGTCGACCGCCCCGCGGCCGGCCCGAAGATTTGACGGAAGAGAAGGACCGACACCGATGGCCGTCGTTAGCGCCAACAGGCTCGAACTCCTCCAGATCGCCGACGCGGTTGCCCGCGAGAAGGTGATCGACCGCTCCATCGTGATCGACGCGATGGAGGAGGCGATCGCCAAGGCCGCGCGCTCCCGCTACGGCGCGGAGACCGACGTTCACGCCGAGATCGACAACAAGACCGGGGCGTTGCGCCTGTCGCGCCACCTCTTGGTCGTTGACGAGGTCGAGAACGACGCCCGCGAGATCACCCTGGATCAGGCCCGCCGCTACAATCCGGGCGCGCTGGTCGGCGACGTGATCTCCGACACCCTGCCGCCCTTCGATTTCGGGCGCGTGGCCGCGCAATCGGCCAAGCAGGTGATCGTCCAGAAGGTGCGCGACGCCGAGCGCGCCCGCCAGTTTGACGAGTACAAGGACCGGATCGGCGAGATCCTCAACGGCATCGTCAAGCGCGTCGAGTACGGCAACGTGATCGTCGATCTCGGCCGCGGCGAGGGCATCGTGCGGCGGGACGAGATGATCCCGCGCGAGACCTTCCGGCCCGGCGACCGCATCCGCTCCTACCTGTTCGACGTGCGTTCGGAGGTCCGCGGCCCGCAGATCTTCCTGTCGCGCTCGCATCCCCAGTTCATGGCCAAGCTGTTCGGCCAGGAAGTGCCCGAGATCTATGACGGCATCGTCGAGGTGAAGGCGGTGGCCCGCGATCCGGGTTCCCGCGCGAAAATCGCGGTGATCTCCCGTGACGGCAGCATCGACCCGGTCGGCGCCTGCGTGGGCATGCGCGGATCGCGCGTCCAGGCGGTGGTCGGCGAGCTTCAGGGCGAGAAGATCGACATCATCCCGTGGTCGGAGGACGAGGCGACCTTCATCGTCAACGCCCTCCAGCCCGCCGAGGTGGTGAAGGTCGTGCTCGACGAGGAGGCCGACCGGATCGAGGTCGTGGTGCCGGACGACCAGCTCTCGCTGGCGATCGGCCGCCGCGGCCAGAACGTGCGTCTGGCCTCGCAGCTCACCGGCTGGGACATCGACATCCTGACCGAGGCCGAGGAATCGGAGCGCCGCCAGAAGGAGTTCGCCGAGCGGACCCAGGTGTTCATGGAGGCGCTCGACGTCGACGAGACCGTCGGCCAGCTGCTCGCCGCGGAAGGCTTCCGGAACGTCGAGGAGATCGCCTACGTCGACATCCAGGAGTTGTCCGGGATCCAGGGCCTCGACGAGGAGACCGGCGCCGAGATCCAGGCCCGCGCGCAGGATCACCTCGCCCGGATCGAGCAGGAGCACGATGCCCGCCGCACCGAGCTGGGCGTCGCCGACGAGCTGCGCGAGATCGAGGGCGTCACCACGCCCATGATGGTGGCGCTCGGCGAGAACGACGTGAAGTCCATCGAGGATCTGGCGGGCTGCGCCACCGACGACCTCGTCGGCTACACCGAGGGTCGCGGCCCCGAGGCCGTGCGCCACGCGGGTTATCTCGACGGGTTCGATCTGTCCCGCACCGAGGCCGAGGCCCTGATCATGGCCGCCCGCCTCAAGGCCGGCTGGATCGAGGCTCTGCCGGAGCCGGAGGCCGAGGAAGGTGCTGAAGAGGGTGCCGAAGACGGCACCGAGGGCGAGCAGACCGCCCCCGCCCAGGCCGAGGCCTGAGACTCTCGGCGGGCGGAGGCGCGGTGAGCGAGGTCGAGGCCAACCCGCCCGAGGGCGGACCGGAAGCCGAGGGGCTCGATGCCGGCCCCGGCCGCCGTGCGCCCGAGCGGACCTGCATCGTCACGCGCACCGCACAGGCGCCGGACGCGATGATCCGGTTCGTGCGTGGGCCGGATGGGCGGGTCGTGCCCGATCTGCGCGCCCGGCTGCCGGGCCGCGGCGCCTGGGTCAGCGCCCAGCGGGACACGGTCGCGACGGCCGTGCGGAAAAACCTGTTCGCACGGGCGTTCAAGGGGCCGGCCCCGGCCGATCCCGATCTGCCGGACCGAATCGCAGTCGGGCTGCGCGCAGATCTGCGGCAGGCCATCGCACTCGCTAACAAGGCGGGCTGCATCGTGGCAGGCTTCTCGAAGGTCGAGGCGGCGATCGGTGGCGATCCCCGCGCAGTTGCGGTGATCCACGCGTCTGAAGCCAGTGCGGACGGTCGGCGCAAGATCGCTTCGGCCTTGTACCGGCGCCACGGTGAGGCCATGTCAAGGATACCGATCATCGATGACCTGTCCGAAGATGAATTGGACATGGCCTTAGGTCGGGATCATGTGATACACGCTGCGCTCGTCGCAGGAGCCGGAGCCGCCGGCTGCCTGTCGCGTTGGCGTCGGCTACGCTCCTTCGAGGGCGCCGCCGCGGCGACCGGGGAGTCCGATCCAGCCCGAATCGGCGGGATCGACGAAGCCTCACGTTGACGACGCAGGAATGATCTGACTGGCGCCACCGGGCGTCGGTTCACGGGACGATGGAAACCCTCAGGGTTCAGGCTGAATGAGCGATACGAATAACCCGGGCGACAAGACTCTGAATCGGACTTCCCCGAAGCCGCTGTCCGTCAAGCGGCCGATCGAGGCGGGAACCGTGCGTCAGAGCTTCTCCCATGGCCGCTCCAAGCAGGTCGTGGTCGAGACGGTGAAGCGCCGCGTCATCGGCGCAGCGCCGGCCGCCCCGGCGCGTGAACCTGCACCGGCGCCGCGTCCGGCAGCCCCCGCGCCGACGACGCCACCGCCGCGTCCGGCCCAGCGGGCCGCCTCGGGTGTCGTGCTGCGCACCCTGAGCGAGCAGGAGAGTGCTGCCCGCGCAGCGGCGCTGGCCGATGCGCAGCGCCGCGAGGCCGAGGCACGCCGCAAGGCGGAAGCCGAGGTCGAGGCGCGCCGCAAGGAGGCCGAGGAGCAGGCCCGCCGCGAGCGCGAGGCCGCCGAGGCTCGCCGCCGCGAGGAGGAAGAGCGCAAGGCCGCCGCCGCGGAAGCCGCGCGCGCCGCCGAGGAGGCTGCCAAGCAGGCCGCCGCCGAGGCTTCGAAAGCGGCAGCCGCCGCGCCGGTTGCGGAGCCCCCGGCGCCTGCGGCCTCTGCCCCTGCAGCCGCACCCAGTCCGGCGCCTGCGCCTGCACAAGCCGCGGCGACGCCCGCACCCGCTCGCCCGGCCGCTGCTGCCGCTGCGCCGGCCCGCCCGGCGCCTGCGCGTCAGCCGGCTGGCGCTCGTCCGGCACCGGCCGCCACGGCCGCGCCTGCCCCGCGTCCGCCGCTGACACCGCGGCCGTCCACGGGTGAGCCGCGCAAGACCATCACGGCCGATTCGCGCAAGCCCCGCGACCTCAACTTCATGGCCCGCCCGGCCCCGGCGCCCGAGCCCGAGAAGAGCGCGACGCCGACCACGGCCGCACGTCCCGCCGGTGCCGGTGCGGCGGCACGCCCCGCCGGTCGCGCGACCCAGACCAACGAGGACGAGTCCGAGACCAAGCGGGTGATCCGCCGTCCCGGCATGCCGCTCAAGATCATCGCACCGCCCAAGACCCCGAAGTCGCCGGGCGGCGACCGCAACCGCGGCCGCCTGACCATCGCGACGGCCACGTCGGGTGAGGACGAGCGCACGCGCTCGGTGGCGTCGTTCCGCCGCCGCCAGCAGCGCATGAGCGGTCGCGGCCATGTCGAGCAGAAAGAGAAGCTGTCCCGCGAGGTGACGATCCCCGAGTCGATCACCATCCAGGAACTCGCCAACCGCATGTCGGAGCGGGCCGTGGACGTGATCCGGATGTTGATGAAGCAGGGCGAGATCCACAAGATCACCGACGTGATCGACTCGGACAGCGCGCAGCTCATCGCCGAGGAACTCGGCCACACCGTCCGCCGCGTCGCTGAATCCGACGTGGAAGAGGGTCTTTCGTCCGACGAGCCGGATCTGGAGGAGGATCTCGATCCGCGTCCGCCGGTGGTCACGATCATGGGTCACGTCGATCACGGCAAGACCTCGCTGCTCGACGCGATCCGCAAGGCAAACGTCGTGGACGGCGAGGCCGGCGGCATCACCCAGCACATCGGCGCCTATCAGGTCGCGTCGCCGTCCGGCGACATGATCACCTTCATCGACACCCCGGGCCACGCGGCGTTCACGTCGATGCGCGCCCGCGGCGCCAAGGTCACCGACATCGTCGTGATCGTGGTGGCGGCCGATGACGGCGTCATGCCTCAGACCATCGAGGCCATCCAGCACGCCAAGGCGGCCGGTGTCCCGATGATCATCGCGGTCAACAAGATCGACAAGCCGGATGCCAAGCCGGAGCGGGTTCGCACCGAGCTGCTCCAGCACGACATCCAGGTCGAGTCGATGGGCGGTGAAACCCTTGAATTCGAGGTCTCGGCCAAGACCGGCGACGGTCTACCGGAGCTTCTGGAGGGTATCCAGATCCAGGCCGAGATCATGAACCTGCGCGCCAACGAGAAGCGCGACGGCGAAGGTACGGTCATTGAGGCGCAGCTCGATCGCGGGCGTGGTCCCGTGGCGACGGTTCTGGTCCAGCGCGGCACCCTGTTCACCGGCGACATCGTCGTGGCAGGCGCCGAGTGGGGCCGCGTCCGCGCCCTGATCGACGACCTCGGCGATAACGTGCAGTACGCCGGGCCTTCGGTTCCGGTGGAGGTGCTGGGCTTCAACGGCACGCCCGATGCCGGCGACCGCGTGACCGTGGTCCCGAGCGAGGCGCGCGCTCGTGAGGTTACCGAGTACCGCGCCCGTCAGAAGCGCGAGCGCCAGAATGCGCGTACCGGCGGTGCCAACCGCTCGCTGGTCGACATGATGCGCGACCTCAAGGAAGGCGCCGGCCGCAAGGAGCTGCCGGTCGTCATCAAGGGCGACATGCAGGGCTCCGTGGAGGCGATCTCGGGTGCCCTGGAGAAGCTCGGGAACGACGAGGTCGCGGCTCGCATCCTCCTGGCGGGCGTTGGCGGCATCACTGAGTCGGACATCACCCTGGCGCAGGCCTCGAAGGCGGTGATCATCGGCTTCAACGTGCGTGCCCTCAAGGAGGCCCGTGAGGCCGCCGAACGGGGCGGCATCGAGATCCGCTACTACAACATCATCTACGACCTCGTGGACGACATCAAAGCCACGCTGTCGGGCATGCTGCCGCCGACCCTGCGGGAGGAGCGCCTCGGCGAGGCGACCATCCAGGAGGTGTTCGAGGTCTCGAAGGTGGGCAAGGTCGCGGGTTGCCGCGTTCAGGACGGCATCGTGGAGCGCGGCGCCTATGTCCGCCTCATCCGCGACAGCGTGGTGATCCACGAGGGCAAGCTGAAGACGCTCAAGCGCTTCAAGGACGACGCGAAGGAAGTCACCTCCGGCCAGGATTGCGGTATGGCCTTCGAGAACTTCGAGAACATGCGCGCGGGTGACACGATCGAGTGCTACCGGGTCGAGGAGATCCGCCGCACCCTCTGAGAACCCGGGCTCATCCGGTCAGGGCGGCCGCGGCACCTGCCGCGGCCGTCTTTTCTTTTTTCAGGACGTGAGCCGGCCACCTGCGGGGCGCCGGCCCGAGACAGAATGGCCCAGAAACCGACCGCCACCGGCCCCTCGCACCGTCAGCAGCGCGTGGCCGAACTCATCCGTCATGCGCTCGCCGAGGTGCTTCAGCGCGGCGACATCCAGGACCCTGTGCTCGGCACGCATGTCGTGACCGTGCCGGAGGTGCGGATGTCACCCGACCTGAAGCTCGCCACCGCCTACGTGATGCCGCTCGGCGGCCTCGACGAGGCGCCGGTGATCGCTGCCCTGGAACGGCACCGGAAGGTGCTGCGCCAGGAGGTGGCACGGCGGGTGAACCTGAAATTCGCGCCGGAGCTGCGTTTCCGGCGCGACGAGACTTTCGACGAGGCGGCGCGGATCGACCGCCTGCTGCGGGACGAGCGCGTGCAGCGCGACCTCGATCACGGCCAGGACGGCGACGAGCAGGACGGCGGCGAACCGGAGACCGGGCCGGGGCATTGACCCCGAAAACCGAACGAGAATGGGACGGGGCATGACCCCGGGGGACACGAGGACATGACGGTTTCCATCGAAGATCATCCGCAGGGCGAGCGCCCGGCCGGCAGCTCGGCCGGCGAGCGCCGGCCCCCGGAGGGCCGTCGCCCGCAGCGTGGACCGCGCCCCGACCGCCCCAAGCGCCAGGACGTGTCGGGCTGGGTGATCCTCGACAAGCATGTCGGCATGACCTCGACCCACGCGGTCGCGGTGGTGAAGCGTGCCTTCAACGCCAAGAAGGCCGGCCATGCCGGCACCCTCGATCCGCTGGCCTCCGGCATCCTGCCGATCGCGCTCGGCGAGGCGACCAAGACCGTTCCCTTCGTGATGGACGGCCGCAAGGCCTACCGGTTCACGGTCCAGTGGGGCGTTGAGACCGACACGGACGACGCCGAGGGCCGTCCTGTGGCGAACAGCGAAGCCCGGCCGGATCGCGCCGCGGTCGAGGCCGCGCTGCCGGCCTTCGTGGGCGCCATCGAGCAGGTGCCGCCGCGCTACTCGGCGATCAAGATCCAGGGCGAGCGCGCCTATGATCTCGCCCGGGAAGGCGAGATCGTGGAACTCGTGGCTCGTCCTGTGCAGATCGACCGGCTCGCCGTGATCGAACATGACGGCGAGCGGACCGTGATCGAGGCCGAGTGCGGCAAGGGCACCTATGTCCGCGCGCTCGCCCGGGATCTCGGCCGGATGCTCGGTTGCTACGGCCACGTGGCGGCTCTGCGTCGGACCCGCGTGGGACCGTTCTCCGAAGCCGAATCCTGCCCGGTCGCCACTCTGTCGGAAGGCACCCCCGAGGCGGCGCTCGCTTATCTGCGCCCGGTGGAGACGGCACTCGACGCGATCCCGGAGGTCGCGGTGTCCCGGGATCTCGGCCTGCGCCTGATGCGTGGCCAACCGGTGATCCTGCGCGGCCGGGACGCCCCCGTGGAGGGCAAGGCTTTCGCCACCTGTGCCGGCATCCTGGTTGCCGTCGGCGATGTCGAGCGCGGCGAGCTGGTGCCGCATCGGGTGTTCCACCTCGGTGGAACGGCACCGGGCCGCGGGGTGTAACGCCGACGCCGCATCCCCGATCGAGCCGCAGCGATTCCCCTTTCCCCCGCCGGGAGAAGGGTTGTCGCGCAGCACACCGGCCAGGCTGCGATCCGAGCCGCCCGCAGGCACCTCAGTCCACCTGGGCGGATGCGCGCAGGCGGAACGAACCTCAGCGATAAGACTTTGGCCCCGGCGGGTGATCCGGGGGAATGATGGACGAGCTGGCGTGCGACGTCGCAGTGGTCGGCGCCGGAACGGCGGGGCTGGCCGCCTATCGCGCCGCCACCGAAGCCGGCGCCCACGCCGTCCTGATCGAGCGTGGCCCCGGCGGCACGACCTGCGCGCGGGTCGGTTGCATGCCCTCCAAACTGCTGATCGCCGCGGCGACCGCCGCCCATGCGGCGCGTAACACCGATCTGTTCGGAATTCGCGTGCGGGAGGTCGCCGTGGACGGACCCGCCGTGCTGGCGCGCCTTCGCGCCGAGCGCGACCGCTTCGTCGGCGGCGTCCTTGAGGGCCAGGACGATCTGCCGGAAGAGGCGTGCATCCGCGGCAGCGCCCGCTTCGAGGACGCCGGGACGCTCGCAGTCGGAGCGGGCCTGCGGGTCCGCTTCCGGGCCGCCATCGTCGCCACGGGATCGAGCCCGATCGTGCCGCGGCCCCTGCGCGGCCTCGGCGATCGCCTTCACACCACCGATACCCTGTTCGAGATGCCCGATCTGCCGGACTCGCTGGCCATCCTGGGGGCCGGCGCCGTCGGGATCGAGATCGCGCAGGCGATGGCCCGGCTCGGCGTCGCCGTCACGGTGCTCGACGCGGGCGATACCATCGCGGGGCTGAGCGAGCCACATCTCACCCGCCAAGCGGCCGGGATCTTCGGCGCCGAGCTGGACCTGCATCTCGGCGCCACGCTGGTGAGCGCGGAGCCGGAGGGTGACGGGGTCCGTCTCGACTGGACCGATCGCCAGGGCCGCGGGCAGGTGACGCGGGCCGCGCGGGTGCTGGCCGCCGCCGGCCGTGCGCCGAACCTGGACGACCTCGATCTCCCCGCGGCCGGCCTGCGCCTCGGCGCGGATGGCGTCCCGGACTTCGACCACAGCACCCAGGTCTGCATCGGAGCGCCGATCCTGATCGCGGGTGATGCCGATGCCTGGCGGCCGGTGCTCCACGAGGCGAGCCGCCAGGGCAGGATCGCCGGCACCAACGCCGCCGCCCTGGCGTCCGGGCGGCCGGTCCAGGCGGTGGCGCCCTGGACGCGCCTCGCCATGGTGTTCACCCATCCGCAGGCCGCCGCCATCGGTGCCCCCTACGATCCGGATGCTGACAACTGCGTGATCGGCGCGATGGATTTCTCCGATCAGGGCCGCGCCCGCGTTGAAGGACACAACCAGGGCGGCATCCGGATCTGGGCCGATCGGGACGGGCGACTGCTCGGTGGCGAGATGCTCGGCCCCGCCGTGGAGCACCTCGCCCACCTCCTCACCTACGCGGTCGCGGACGGGCTGACGGCCCGGGATGTGATCGAGCGGCCGATTTACCATCCCACAGTTGAAGAAGCGCTGAAGACCGCTCTGACCGACATGGCACGGACGAAAAACCAGTGCTGATCAAGTCGCGATCCCGAGCATTGCGTTCGGCCCATCTCACCGCCATACCCGTTCGATGAGCTGATTGGGTTCCTAATGCCGCCGAGTCCGGCCGACGACAGCACGATTGACCTCGATGTGCTCGCACCCGACGCGATCGACCGCCTGGATCAGGGGGTAATCGGTCTGGATGCCGCCGGCGCGGTGGTGGCCTTCAGCGAGGGCGCGAGCGTGCTTTCGGGCTTCGCGCGCGAGGCCGTGCTCGGACGCGACTACTTCCGCGACGTGATGCCCGGGGCCAACGTCCCGAATTTCCGGGGGCGCTTCCTCGCGGGCGCACGCCGCGGCGCCCTAAACGAGCGCTTCGACTACGTGTTCGGCCGGGTGCCGCAGCCGCTGCGGGCTCGAATCCACATGCGCCATGGGATCATGGCGGGCGGTCCGCCGGTGACGTGGCTGACGATCGATCCGCTCGAGAGCCTGGGTGCCGGCCAGTCCCGGGAAGCGGTCCTGGCGGCGATCGGGCGTCGGGTCCGGGCCGAGCCGGTGGATGCCAGCCTGTGCGAGCGCGAGCCGATCCATATCCCGGGCTCGATCCAGCCCAACGCCGTGATGCTGGCGGCCGATGTCAGCACCCTGATGGTGCTCGCCTACTCGGCCAACATCGATGAGATCGTCGATCCGATCGTTCCGCCCCTGGCGGGGCGTCCCCTCGGGGAGATCCTGCCCGCACCCTTCGTCGAGACCGTCCGGCGTCGGTTGGCGGACCAGACGCTGGATGACGGCCGCTCGGTTCGCGCCCGGCTCACCCTGCCGGGCCGCGACGCGACCTATTATGCGGTCGCCCACGCTCATGCCGGACGCGTGATCGTCGAGCTGGAGCTGGAGCCGGACTCGGCCGCCGATTTCGCCACCGCCAGCCAGGTCGATACGGAACTCGCCGTCGGACGCCTGCGCGCGGCCGAGACCCTGGCGGATGCCGCCCGGATCGCCGCCCTGGAGATCCGCGCGCTCACCGGCTTCGAGGCGGTGCTGGTCTATCGGTTCGACGTGGACTGGAACGGCGAGGCGGTGGCCGAGGACAAGACGCGCGATTGGTCGCGCAGCCTGCTCGGCCTACGCTTCCCTGCCTCCGACATCCCCGCCCAGGCCCGCGCGCTCTACACCAAGGCCAAGAGCCGCTTCGTAATCGACCGCGACAGCGTACCGGTGGGGCTGGTGTCGGCCGCGGGCGCCGGCAACGGCCCGATCGACCTGACCTTCGCCCAGCACCGGACGCTGTCGCCGATCCACCTCGAGTATCAGCGCAACCTCGGCGTGAACGGCTCGATGTCGATCTCCATCATGGTCGAGGACCGGCTCTGGGGCCTGATGATCGGGCATCATCGCCGCCCGCACTACGTCACGCCCGAGACCCGCTCGGCCGCCACCGTGCTGACCGATGCTTTCGCCATGCGGGTGCAGGAGATCGAGTCGCGCCGGCTCTGGGCCGAGCGGCAGGCGCATCTCGATGTCGAGGGCCGCCTGGTGCGCCGCTTGACCCGCTCCGACGACTTCGTGGGCGCCCTGACGGACGGCGGGACGACGCTGCTCGATCTGTTCAGCGCCACGGGCGCCGGCATCGTCTCGGGCGGGCGGGTCACGCTGATCGGCCGTACGCCCCCGGCGGTTCTGGTGACGGCGATCGCGGACTGGCTGCAGGCGCAGGTCCCGGCGGGCGAGTTCAGCTACAGCAGCATCAGCTTCACGGCCGATTATCCGGACGCGGCGCCGCATCGCGAGATCGCCAGCGGGTTGCTCGCGACCTTCGTGGATCAGTCGCGCGAGAACCTGCTCCTCTGGTTCCGCCCCGAGGTGCCCAGCACGGTCACGTGGGGCGGTGATCCGCGTAAGCCGGTGCTCGCCGGCAGCGGCCCGGTGGCGGTGCTGCCGCGGCGCTCGTTCGAGCGCTGGGTCGAGGAGCGGACCGGCTTCGCGGCGCCCTGGGCCGAGTGGCAGATCCAGCTCGCCGGCTCCCTCGCGGAGGCGGTGGAGGGCGTGGTGCTGCGCCAGCGCCGCAAGATCGACGAGCTGACCGGCCTGCTCGCCGAGAAGGAGCGGCTGCTGGAGCAGAAAGATCTGCTCACGCGGGAGATCGACCACCGGGTCAAGAACTCCCTGCAGATCGTCTCGGCCTTCCTGCAGATGCAGCGGCGCCAGATCTCCGACGGTGAGGCCCGTCAGGCTTTCGCCGATACTTCGGCGCGGGTGATGAGCGTCGCCCGTGTGCACGATAGCCTGTACCAAGCCGAGCGCGTGGACGAGGTCGATCTCGGTCAGACCCTCGAGAGCCTGTGCAACGACCTCGCGGAACTCGCGGGCGAGGGCCATGCGGTCGATCTTACCGCCGAGCCGGGCCTGATGGTGCCCTACCGCAAGGCGGTGGCGCTGTCGCTCATCGCCACGGAACTCGTGACCAACGCCTTCAAGTACGCGGCCAAACCAGCCGGCGGCGGCCGCGTCGAGGTCAGCGTCTCGGCCTCCGGCCCCGGCGCGGTGCAACTGCGCGTCTGCGACGATGGCGCCGGCCTGCCCGATGACTGGGCCAACGCGAAGGCCCGCGGCGGCAAGGGTTCGGGGCTCGGCATGAAGCTGATCCGGGCGATGCTCGATCAGATCAACGCCCGGCTCGACGTCGCCAACAATCCTGGCGCCTGCTTCACGATCACCGCGTGAGCCCCGCCAACCCGATCCGGCGCGACGGCCTGCACGCGCGTCTCCGTGCGGCCACCGACCCGGCGCACCGGGCGTTGGAAGCCGGCCTTGATTGGCAGGCGCGGGTGGCGACGCTCGCGGGCTATCGCGACCTGCTGGCCCGGCTTCACGGTTTCCACGCCACCTGGGAGCACGCGATCGGCACGCAGCTCGCCGACGAGCCGTTCCTGGCGCCGCGGCGGCGCCTGGCACGCCTGGCGGCCGATCTCCACCATCTCGGCCTCGCCCCTTCGGCGATCGCGGCGCTGCCACGGGCGGGTTCTGTCCCGCTCCTTGGTCCCGCCGCGGCGACCGGGGCGCTTTACGTGCTGGAGGGCTCGACCCTAGGCGGCCAGCTGATCGACCGGCACATCGCGGGCCTGCATGGCCTCAGTGAGACGGGGCTTACCTATTACCGCGCCCACGGCCCGCGAACCGGGGCGATGTGGTCCGCCTTCCGGATACGCCTCGACGCATTCGGCGATGATGCGGAGGCGGAGGCTGCGCTGACCGGTGCGGCGGTGGCGACCTTCGCGGCAATGCGGACATGGCTCTGTGCGCCGCACGGGGTGCCGGCCGCGGGCTGACCCCACCGGGTCATCGGCCCACCAACGCGTCCCGCTCCGCCTTCAGGTGGACGATCAGCCGCTCGGCGAGGCGGCTCGTCGGCCGACCGGCCGGGCGCAGCAGCAACGTCTCGATCTGCAACGCGGGCCGGATTCATCATGCCGATCCTGCATCGACGCGCGCCCTTCGGGCATTTGACGGCATCGGCCGAAGCGGCTGTCAATGTCGGCCCAATCCACCCCGTGAAGGTTCGTCGATGCTCGCCCTTGCCCTCTCCGCCCTGCTCGCTGTCCTGGCGGGCGCCGGTCTCGTCGTGCAGCAGATCCTGAACACGAACCTGCGCACCGGGCTCGCATCAGCATCCTGGGCGGGGGTGGCCAGCTATACGGTCGGCCTCGCCTGCATGGCGCTTCTGGCTGCCGTCCTGCGCGATCCCATCCCAGCCACGAGCGTGGCTGGGCGCATCCCCTGGTGGACCTGGAGCGGTGGGCTGTTCGGCGCGCTCTTCATCGGGCTTGCGATTCTGCTGGTCCCGAAGCTCGGCGCCGCGACCTTCTTCGCCCTGCTGGTGACGGGCCAGATGCTCGCCTCGGTGCTCTTCGATCAGATTGGCCTGCTCGGCCTCGCGCAGCGGCCCATCGACCTGCCGCGCCTCCTCGGGGTCGGGCTCCTGATCGGCGGCGTCGTGCTGATCCGCCGGTAGGGAGCTTACGGTGTTTCGGCCAGCAGCGCGTCCACGAAGGTCGCGAGACCCGTCCGGCGGGCGCGCTTCAGCCGCTCGGCCGCGAGGATCCCCTGCAGGGCCCGGAAGGCGTTCTGCAGGTCGTCGTTGACGATGACGTAATCGTACTCGACCCAGCGCTGGATCTCGGTCCGGGCGTTGGCGAGGCGCTTCTCGATCGTCTCGGCCGAATCCTCGGCCCGGCGCTCCAGGCGCTGGCGCAGCTCCGCCAGGCTGGGCGGCAGGATGAAGACCGTCACCACGTCCTGGGCGAGTTTGGCGCGCACCTGCCGCGTGCCCTGGTAGTCGATGTCGAAGATCATGTCCCGGCCGGCGCCCAGCACCTTCTCCACCGGGCGGCGGGGTGTCCCGTAGAAATTGCCGTGGACTTCGGCCCATTCGAGCAGGTCGTCGCGGGCGCGCAGGTCCTCGAAGGCCTCGCGTTCGATGAAGTGGTAGTGCCGGCCATCGATCTCGGAGGGGCGCCGGGCCCGGGTGGTCACCGAGATCGACAGGTCGAGTGCCCAGGCGGGGTCCTGCGCCACCGCCCGCGTGAGCGTGGTCTTGCCTGCCCCGGAGGGCGAGGACAGGATCAGGATCAGCCCGCGCCGGGCGATGGTGTCGGAGACGTTTCCGGCCGGCTCGGTCATCGGCAAGGCTCTGCGGTGTTGCGCATCCGTACCCTCACGTCACTCGATGTTCTGGACCTGCTCGCGGAACTGCTCGACCACGGCCTTCAGGTCGAGCCCGATCCGCGACAGGCTGATGTCGTTGGCCTTGGCGCACAGGGTGTTGGCCTCGCGGCCGAATTCCTGAGCCAGAAAATCCAGGCGCCGGCCGACCGCACCGCCGGCGGCCAAAAGCTCGCGGGCGCTGTCGAGATGGGCCCGGAGCCGGTCGAGCTCCTCGCGCACGTCGGCCTTGCCGGCGAGCAGCATCGCCTCCTGATGGAGCCGGTCCGGGTCGAGGCCGGTGCCGCCCAGCGCCGCGACGGCCGCCTCCAGCCGGGCGCGAACCGCCTCGGGCTGCCGGGCGGGGTTGTCCTCGGCGGCCTGGGTCAGCGCGGCGATCCGGTCGATCTGGGCGGTGACGACCTGTTGCAGCTGGCGCCCTTCGGAGCCGCGCGCCGCAACGAGATCCGTTACCAGCCGGACCGCCCCTTCGGTCAGGTCCTGGCTGAGTGCATCGCTGTCGGCCGTCTCGTCCTCGACCTCGACGACGCCGCGCAGGCCGAGCAGCCCGTCCATCGTGGCGGGGGCCATGCCGTCGGGGACCGGCACCCGCGCCACCGCCTGCGCGAGGCCCGCCAGAAGCGCCTGATTGATTCGCACGCGCGCGGCCGTCTCGGGCTTGGTCAAGGTAAGAGACAACTGGCACTGGCCGCGGGTGAGCGCCTTCTGGAGCGCGGCACGGGCGGCCTCGCCCGGCCCGTCCTGGCCGGCCGGCACCCGGACGCGCACCTCGAGGCTGCGCCCGTTGACGCTGCGGACCTCCCAGGCCCAGTGCACCGGCCCGGTGGTGCCCGCCGCCCGGGCAAAGCCGGTCATGCTCGCGATCTGGGCCAAGGCGAACCCCGTTGCGGTGAAGATCGGCGCCTGTAGCACGGATCGTCCCACCGGGAAGAGGCGCCGGCCGGGTTCTTCCGGAGTAAACGACCCTCAAGCACAGGGGAGTGGCCGGATCCTGCTCAGCGGCGCGGACCGGGCCCTGGTGGGTGTCCTTCGTCCCTCAACGCCGGCCCTTGGGCGCGGGCGTCGGCGCCGTGAGCGCCGGCACGGACTTCGGCGAGCCCAGATCGTAGCTGCGGTTCTTCAGCGGATCCAGCCGTGTGCCCTCGGAGGCGTCGAAGGCCCGGCTGCCCGGCGTGCCGGTTTCGAGGAAGGCCGCGTTCGTGCTTCCCCCGTTGTCACCGGGCGCATAGGCCGAGGCCCGGCCCGGCGTCGCCGGATCGGGGCCCGGCTCGACCTTGTCGACGGCGTCCGGCGGCGCCTGCCGGCTCTTCTCCACCGCCCGCCAGCGGGCGACGTTGCGCTGGTGCGCCTCCAGCGAATCCGCGAAGGCGTGGCCGCCGGTGCCGTCCGCCACGAAGAAGAGGTCCTTGGTGCGGGAGGGGTTGGCCACCGCCTCCAGGGCGGCTTTGCCGGGATTGGCGATCGGGCCCGGCGGCAGGCCCTCGATCACGTAGGTGTTGTAGGGGGTCGGTCGGTCGATCTCGGAGCGCATGATTCCGCGGCCCAGCGTGCCGCGCCCGCCCACGAGGCCGTAGACGATCGTCGGGTCCGATTGCAGCTTCATCCGCTTGTTCAGGCGGTTGATGAACACGCCCGCCACCCGCGGCCGCTCGTCGGCCCGGCCGGTTTCCTTCTCGACGATAGAGGCGAGAGTGACCATCTCGGCCGGTGTCCGCACGGGCACGTCGGCGCTGCGGCGCAGCCAGATCTGGTTCAGCACCTCGCGCTGCTTCGTCTTCATCAGGTCGACGATCTTCTGGCGCGTCGCGCCGCGTTCGAACTTGTAGGTGTCGGGCAGGAGCGAGCCCTCCGGTGGAATCTCGTTGATCTCGCCGGTGAGCACGTCATTCTCATTGAGCCGCGCCACGATCTGCTCGGAGGTCAGGCCCTCCGGGAAGGTGATGGCGTGCTGGACCTGCCGGCCGGTGGCGATCGTGTCGAGCGCGTCGGCGATGCTGGCATGGGCCTTGAACATGTACTCGCCGGCCCGGAGCGCCGGGCGTCCGCCGAAGCGGGCGGCGAACTCGAACAGGCCGGTATGGTCGATCACGCCCTCGCGCTTCAGGGCGTCGGCGATCTCGCCGGTGCCGCTGGGCGGAATCACCACGACCTTGTCGGCCGCAAGCGGCCCCGCCTCGCGCACCTGCCGCTGGAACAGCGTGATGCCGATCATCGCCGCGATGGCGATGACCACCGCGAAGGTCAGCGCGCCGCTGACGACGCCGACGAAGCTGCCGCGCTCACGCTCGGGGCGCTCCGGGGGCGGCGGGGCGACGGTCGGCTTGATCGCCTCGCTGGGCGAGCGCGGCGAAAGCCGCTGCGGCAGGGCGGGCTCGTCCGTCGGATCCCGCACGATGCGTTCGGGCGCGGACGTCTTTGAGCGGCGGAAGAACATCGGGATCCTGTCTGGGTCCGCGCGACCCGTCACGCGTCGCGGGCCGGGATCGGCTGCCAGCAACCGGGTGCGCACGTCGAGGCTTGAGACCCTAGTCGGGTTTGTGGCGAAAATGCCGTTCCGCGGCATCGAAGGGCCGGATCGCCGCCATCGGACCGGGCCGTCAGCCGGGCGGTTGGCAGGTCACGCATAGGAAGGTCGAGCGGTTGGCCTGCACGATGCGGGTGATGGCGCCGCCGCATCCGGGCCGGGTGCAGGCCAGGCCGACCCGGTCGTACACCCGAAAGGCGTGCTGGAAGGCCCCCGAACTGCCATCGGTGTGGGCGTAGTCGCGCAGCGTCGAGCCGCCGGCCTTCACGGCCGCCTCCAGCACCTGCACGATCGCCTTGGCCAGGGTGTTGGCCTTCGGGGCCGGCCGCCCGTCGGGCCGGGCGAGGGTTCCGGCCGGGGTCTCGGGATGCAGGCGCGCCCGGTGGAGGGCCTCGCAGACGTAGATGTTGCCGAGCCCCGCGATCAGGCGCTGGTCGAGCAAGGCGGCCTTAAGCGGCGTGATCTTGTGGCGGAAGAGCCCGGCGATCACCGCGCCGGTGAGCCCGTCCAGGGGCTCGACGCCCATCCGGGCGAAGTGGCGGCAGGTTTCGAGATCGCGGCTCGGCACGAGGTCCATGAAGCCGAAGCGGCGCGCGTCGTTGTACGTGACGGTGGCGCCGGTGCTCATGGCCATTACCACGTGGTCGTGCTTGGGCGTGCCCTGCGCGCCCTCCAGGTAGAAATCCCCCGGCGATAAATCGCTGCCGTCGGGCAAGGCCACATCGAACCGGCCGCTCATGCCGAGATGCATGATCAGCGTCTCCCCGGAATCGAGGCCGGCGGCGAGGTACTTCGCCCGGCGCGCGAGCCCGGTCACGGTGCGGCCCTCCAGCCGGGCGGCGAAGCGCTCGGGGAAGGGGAAGCGCAGGTTGGGCCGGCGCAGGGTGACGCGGCTGAACCGGGCCCCGACCATGGCGGGCTCCAGCCCCCGCCGCACCGTCTCGACCTCGGGAAGCTCCGGCATCTCACTCGCGGCTCGCGGCGCCTCGTGCGCCAGATGTCGGATATCGACGGGATCGGCCGAGGCCGCAACGGCTTGGCCCCGCGCGGTTTGCCGCTCCTCAGCGCCGCCGCAGCCGGACGTAGAGTGCGCCGCCGCCGCCATGGTGGCGCGCGGCCTCCTCGAAGCCCAGCACGATGCCGTGAAGGTCCGGCCCCCGCAGCCAGTGCGGTACGCTGCGGCGGAGCACGCCGCGCTCGGCGAACGCCTCTCCGTAACGTGAGCCGCCCTTGCCGGTGACGACCAGCACATAGGCATGTCCGGCGGCCCGGGCCCGGAGCAGGAAGCCCGTCAGCGCGGCATGCGCCTCGGCCTGCACCATCCCGTGCAGATCGATCCGCGCGTCGATGGCGAGCCGACCCCGACGCAGACCGACCTTCGCGGTCCGCTCCAGCCCGGCACTCGGAACGTGGCTCTGAGGCGGCGCCTGGTAGGGCAGGGCGGTGGCGGGACGCGGCGGCTCCGAAGCCGGTTTGGGCGGGGGCTTCTTGGCGCGCGGCTTTTTCGCGCTCGGCGGCGCGGTCGGCTTCAGGATCGGGGCCGTCAGCGCCGGCATCGTGGCGGTCGCAGGCACCGGGGCGGGGACCGCCTCGGGAATCGGCGTGGCGCGGCCCGGCAGCGGCGTCACCAGCTTGGCGATCGCGTCCCAGAGCCGGGTCTCCCCGGCGCTGAGGCGGCGCCCGCGGCGGGGCGGCCTCATCGGGCGCTCCCGCCCGGCATGGCCTTCGGCAGAAGCACCACGAAGCCGATCGCGTCGCGCAGGTTCCCGGCCACGATGCCGGCCTGCGCGCCGGTCCCGACGAACAGATCGCCCCGGGCCGGGCCGACGATCGCCGAGCCCGTATCGGCCGCGATCACGAGGCGCCCGGCCTCGCCCGGCGCCGCACCCGGAAGCGGCCCCGCGAGCCAGAACGGCAGCCCGTAGCGCCACAGAGACGCGTCCACCGCGAGGCTGCGGCCGGGGCTGAGCGGCGCGTTCGCGGCCCCCGGCGGCCCGAGGGCCGGATCCTCGATCGGAGCGAGGCGGAAGAAGATGTAGGAGGCGTTCGCCCGGATCAGGCGCTTGGCGATATCGGGGTGATCGCGCAGCCAGCTGGTCCAGCGGGCCAGCGTCAGGCCTTCCAGGGGCAGATGCCCCTCCTGCACGATCAGCTTGGCCACCGCCGTGTAGGGCCGCCCGTTGCGCCCGTCGTACAGCACCCGCACCGCGCGTCCGTCGGGCAGGCGCACGCGCCCGGAGCCCTGGACCTGAAGGACCAGGAGATCGACCGCGTCGCGCAGCCACAGGATCGGTCGCGCTTGCGCGCCGAGGGCTCCGTCCTCGATGGCGGCGCGGTCAGGGTAGGGGCCGAACCCGTCCGCGGTGGCGCGGGCGGCGCGCAGGGACGGATCGAGGCCGGGTCGGGTCTCGCCGGGGCCGAGGGACACGAGGTCGTCGGGTCGGGCGAGGACCGGCGTCGGAAAGTCCGGTCCCGGATCGAGCGAGCCCACCAGCTCGGGCTCGAAATAGCCGGTGAGGAAGCCGGTCTGGCCGGCACCCGCGCGGTCGATGCGGAAGGCGTCGAAGCGATCCCGGAAGAACGCAGCCGCGTCCGGCACATCCCCTCTCGCCGCCGCACAGGCCTCGGCGAGTGCGGCTGCGTCACCGGCGATCCCGGCGGGCTGCGGCAGAGCTGGCGCCGGGGCGACGCAGACCCGGCGGAACGCGTCCAGGGCTGCGGCAACGTCCTGTCCGGGAAAACCCGGCAGGGCCTCGATGGAGATCGGTGTCAGGGTTGCGCCGCCGACCACGGCTGGCGCGGCGGCCGATACTCCGGTCGGAGCCATCGCCAAAAGGGCAGCCGTGACGGCTCCGGGCCAGGTGCGCGGGATCGTCACGATGCAGCTATCAAGCGGTCAGGCGCCGGCCTCGGTGGCCACGAGCTGCCAGTTCGGGTCGCGCGAGCCGAGGGTCCGCGCAAAGGTCCAGACATCGGGCACCTCGACCACGGTCTCGGCGCTGCCATCCACCACCTTGCCCTCGGCATTGCGGGTGGCGGTGATGAGGTTCGACAGGAACCGTACAGTGATCTGCGCGACCCGATTGCGCACCTCGACCGCCACGATCTCGGCCTTGTCGATCGACACGAAGGTGGTCTCCAGGGTCTGCCGGTTGCGCTCGCGCTCCGCGATCGCCCGCTCGAACGCCTCGCCGACCTCCTTGGACAGGAGCCCGCGCAGGGTCTTCCGGTCGCCCTTGGCGAAGGCGATCATGATCGCTTCGTAGGCCGACTTGGAGCCCTCCAGGAACGCGCGCGGATCGAAGCCCGGCTCGGCCTGGGCACAAGCTTCGAGGCCCCGGGCGACCTCGGAGCCGGGCTCGGCGATTCCGCGCCAGTCGCGCGACGCCGGAGCGGCGGCCGGGGGCGGGGCCGCCCGGTCGGCGCCCGGCAGGCGCACGACGTTGTCGCCCTCGCTGCGCGCCTGCGGCTCGGTGCGGCTGCGGTCGACCGGCTTGAACGGCGAGCGTTCCGCACCGGTCTTCTGGCCCAGCACCGAGCGCAGACGCCAGATCACGAAGACCGCAAGCGCGAGGAAGATGATCGTCGTAACGTCGAAACTGTCCTGCATCACCGATCCGATGGTGGCCGCGGCGCGACCCTGGGCCCCTTGCTCAGGTCGCGCGCACTGCGACGCCGGCAAAGCGCGCATAATCCTGGCGACTCATATCTGACCAACGCGCCGGGAGCGAGCCGGTTATACCCGCGCATCCCGAACCCGCGATCAGGTTCCGATATGGGTCACGGCGGCCGCCGCGGCCAGCGCCCCGCCAGCTCGCGCGACCAGCTCGCTTGTCCAGGCCCGGCGCCCGTGTTAGCGGCCCTGCCGTTCGGGGCAGTTCCGCGGTGCGATCCAGCGGCACCCGCTGAGACAACCCGCGCCGGCTCCGCCGGCCGATCGAGAGGGAAAATCCGCATGGCCGATTCACCGGCAGCGAACGGCAACGGCGGCGGCATGCCGCAGGGCGATATGCCGATGATCAACGCCCTGGCGCAGTACACGAAGGATCTCTCCTTCGAGAATCCGAACGCGCCGCGCTCTCTGCAGCCCAAGGAGGGCCAGGGGCCGCAGATCAACATCCAGGTCAACGTCAACGCGTCGCAGCTCTCGGAGACGGACTTCGAGGTCGAGCTCAAGCTCGATGGCGACGCCAAGATCCAGAGCGAGGTTCTGTTCGCGTTCGAGGTGACCTATGCGGGCGTGTTCCGCCTGCAGAACATCCCGGCCGACCAGATCCATCCGGCCGTGATGATCGAGTGCCCGCGCCTGCTGTTCCCCTTCGCCCGCCAGATCGTGGCCGAAGCGGTGCGCAACGGCGGCTTCCCGCCGCTCTACATCGATCCGATCGACTTCGTCGGCCTGTACCGGCAGAAGGTCATGGAGCAGCAGGGCGCGCAGGGCCCGCTCGACTCCTGAGCCTCCGACCGGTGTCGTGACCCCGGTGGCCCTTCAGCGGCCACCGGACCCACGATAGGCCGCGGCCAACGCGCGCAGCGCGTCCGCGGCCGGCCCCCGCAAGGGGCGCGCGTGCAGCATGATCCGGGTGAGCGGGAGTTCGGGCAGGCCGAGACGGTCGCCGCATTCCACCACCCCGGCCGGCGCCGTGCTCGGTGCCAGCCGCTGCCACCGCGAGTCCGGCCGCCACGGCGGCACCGATTGCCGCCACGCCACCGCCGACGAACACCTCTCGCCAGGGTAGGCCGGCCTCGTCGAGGGCCGCCTCGGCCGTCATCCAGACATTGCAGGAACTTGCCAGGGTGGCGAGCGGCAACGGCCGTCCCGACTCCTGGAAGGCGAGCCCGGTCGCGTCGTCGTCGAAAGCGGCTTCTGGTTTCCGTTTCAAGGCGCTCTGCGGCCGGTTTCGCCTTCAGGCGCCACTATTCTCGGCATCGCACGGGACGCGGACTTGGTGGTGATCCAGATCACCGCCAATGCGACCCGCACGATCGACCAGAAGCGTGCCCTCTACGCGGCCATCGCCCGCAACCTCGCGGATAACCCCGGCAACGTGTTCGTCAATCTGGTCGAGGTCTCGCCAGAAAACTGGTCATTCGGCGACGGACTTATGCAGGACGGGCCGCCCATGTGACGGAGGGCAGGCTTGACCGCACGGGTGCCACGGCTCAGTTCGGCCACCCCTTGCAGTTTCGCCGGTCGGAATGTCTCCCACAACGCATCTTGCCTTCATCAACGTCTTCATCGGCGACATCCAGGGCGGTCTCGGCCCGTTTCTCGGAACCTGGCTGGCCGAGGCGGCCTCATGGAGTCCGGCGCGGGTCGGCTTCGTCATCACGCTGGTCGGGTTCGGGACGCTGTTCCTGAGCGGCCCGTTCGGCGCGCTGGTGGACCGCTTTCCGAAGCCCCGCCTGCTGATCGCGCTCGCCTGCAGCGGGATTCTGGCCGGGACGCTGCTCCTGCTGCCGGCGCGCAGCTTCGCCGCGGTGCTGTTCGCCCAGCTCCTGGCCGCAGCGGGCGGCACGCTGTTGCTGCCGGCGGTCGCCGCCCTGACCCTCGGGATCGTCGGGAAGGACGGCTTTCCCAAGCAGCAGGGGCGCAATCAGGCCTTCAACCATATCGGTATCCTGGTCGCGGCCGGCGGCATCAGCCTGGGGACGGGGTATTTCGGCCCGGCCATCGCCTTCTGGGTGCTCGGCGCCATGGCGGTGGCGGCGATCGTCGCGAGCCTGACGACGCCGGCCGGCGCCTGGAACCGGCGGCGGGCGGTGGGATGGCAGGAGGATGCGGCGGATGAGCCGCAGCGCGGCGGAATCCGGCAAGTCCTGGGCAACCGCCGGCTCCTCGTGCTGACGGTGGCGCTGACCCTGTTCAACCTCGGCAATGGCGGCATGCTCTCGCTGCTCGGCCAGAAGCTCGTGGCCACCGCGGCCGACGCGACCACCTGGACGGCCGGCTACGTGATGGTCGCGCAGCTCGTGATGGTGCCGGTGGCGCTGTTTGCCGGCTCTCTCGCGGACAAGCGGGGGCGGCGCCAGCTTCTGATGGTCGCCTTTGCGGTTCTGCCGGTCCGGGCCGTCATGTCCGGCCTGATCGACGATCCGGTCTGGCTCATCGCCGCCGAGGTTCTGGACGGCGTGGCCTCGGGGATCGTCGGGGTGGCGGTGCCGGTGGTGGTCGCGGACCTGACCTGGGGCTCCGGCCGGACCCAGACGGCCCTAGGCAGCGTCAATGCGGTGCAGGGGGTCGGGGGCGCCCTGTCGGGCTGGTACGGCGGCTTGTCCTACAGCCTGTTCGGCTGGACCGGCGCGTTCCTCGCCCTCGGTGTGCCGGCGCTTTTCGCCCTGGGCCTCGTGATCTGGCTCGACGCCACGCCCGAGCCCGGCCGACGCCGCAAGCGGCGGGAGCAGCGCAGCGCGGCGATGCAGCAGGCCTGAGCCCCGGACACAAAAAAGCCCGGCCAGACGGACTGGGCTTGTTTCAACGTCTGTAAGGTCGATCAACCGATATGCGGGCTGCCGGTGGCAGCGGGGAACCGATCGGCCAAGGCGCGGCGGAGCTTCTCAAGGGCCCGGTTTTCGATCTGGCGGACCCGCTCCTTCGAAATGCCGAGGCGCTGCCCAAGGGCTTCGAGCGTCGCCTGATCCTCAGCGAGCCGGCGCTCGCGCAGGATGCGCAACTCGCGCTCGGAGAGGACGGTCAGCGCCTGCTGAAGCCAGCTGAGGCGCCGCTCACCATCGACCGTGGCGCTCACCGTCTCGTCCGGCAACGCGGCGCCATCGACGAGGAAATCCATCCGCTCCGAGGAGGCGTCGCTATCCTCACCCACGGGAGCGTTGAGCGACATGTCCGGGCCGGACAGACGGGCGTCCATCAGGGCGACGTCGTCGCGCGAGACGCCGATGGCGGTGGCGATGCGGCGGTGGATCTCGTCGCCGACATGCTCCTCGGTCGACTGCATCAGCCGGGCGCGCAGGCGGCGCAGGTTGAAGAACAGGGCCTTCTGAGCCGAGGAGGTGCCACCGCGCACGATCGACCAATTACGCAGGATGTAGTCTTGGATCGAGGCGCGGATCCACCATGTCGCGTAAGTGGAGAAGCGGACATCCCGCTCCGGCTCGAACCGGGCGGCGGCTTCCATCAGACCGACATGGCCTTCCTGGACGAGATCGGCCATCGGGAGGCCGTAGTGACGAAAACGCCCCGCCAGGGCAATGACGAGGCGCATGTGGGCCGAGATCAGGCGATGAAGGGCACGCTCGTCGCGATTGTCCTTCCAGCTGACGGCAAGACCACGTTCCTCCTCGCGGGCCAGGAACGGCGCCTCCATCGCAGTCCGGATGAACTGCCTGCGTATCCCTGCAATCTCAGCCATTCCGCCTGCCTCTTGTTGTCGAGTGCTGGTGCGGCGCCGGACCTTCTGGCCGGCGCACAGGCGCAGCCGCAAAGCAACGCCTGGCCATCGACAACGGGAGGCTCAAGGAGAAAGTTCCGCGCCGCTGCCGTTGAATGCGACAGGCGGCCGGGCACGATTTCGTGTTCCGTTAGGGTGACATGGGGGGCGGGGATCGCGAGTCCAGACCCTCGGGTGCAAAAACGTCGCGCCCCGGGTGGGCAGGCGGTGCGCCCATAAAAAAACCCGGCCGCAAGGGCCGGGTCTGTCGGTGCTGCAGGGAGACGTGTCGCTCAGGCGGCTTCTTCCTGAATGTCGTCGCTCTCGCCCTCGGGCTCCGCCTCGGCCTCGGCCTCGCTCTTGGCCCGGCGCGGAGACTTCGCGAGGCTCTGCTCGATGAGCTTGAGCGCCTCGGTCTCGGTGATGCGGTTCACGGAGGAGATCTCCCGCACGATCCTGTCGAGGGCCGCTTCGTAGAGCTGACGCTCGGAATAGGACTGCTCGGGCTGGGCCTCGGAGCGGAAGAGATCCCGCACCACTTCTGTCACGGAGAGCAGGTCGCCCGAATTGATCTTGGCCTCGTATTCCTGAGCCCGGCGCGACCACATGGTGCGCTTGACCCGGGCGCGGCCGGTCAGCAGGTCGAGGGCCTTCTTCACCAGCTCCGGCTCGGCGAGCTTGCGCATGCCGACACTGTTGGCCTTCGCGGTCGGTACGCGCAGGACCATCTTGTCCTTCTCGAACGAGACGACGAACAGCTCAAGCTTGTAGCCCGCGATTTCCTGCTCCTCGATCGCAGTGATGCGACCGACGCCGTGGGCCGGATACACGACAGACTCGCCGGTCTTGAAACCTTGCCGGCCTGTGGTCGTCGTCTTCTTGGCTGTGGTCATGCGAGAAGGGCCTCCACTGGCGCGCAGCATCCAGCGCCGCACGAAACCGTGTTCTTCCGGGCGGGACACCCGGTTTGCCTCGCCGCTCCCGAGCCCTCGCCACGTGCAAGGGCCGGGGAATTCCCCGGCGCAACCGCGCAAACGCCTGGACCTCCCGCCGAAACATTTTCGGCGGTCAATCGCGTACCACTCCTATGACCCACGATGATCGAAGGTGTTTCAACCGGAGGAGGCACGTCAGGCACGAGCGACGGCAGGCAGATTGTCTACCACAATCTGGCGCGCAGAGCAAAGCATACCGGAAGACGTGCGCGGGCCCATGGACGGCATCCGTGCCCGGCGATACCGCGTTTTACACCGGCTTGGCCGGAGGGAAATGAGCCTGTTGCAGGGCTGGGCTTCGCCAGCTGCAGATCAGGCCGCGCGGGCGACGG
Organism: Methylobacterium sp. GC_Met_3; assembly: GCF_026540775.1. Taxonomy (NCBI): domain Bacteria; kingdom Pseudomonadati; phylum Pseudomonadota; class Alphaproteobacteria; order Hyphomicrobiales; family Methylobacteriaceae; genus Methylobacterium; species Methylobacterium sp. GC_Met_3. The sequence goes on along the minus strand of NZ_JALNUL010000017.1, from coordinate 65,676 downwards.
GCGCGGACGACCCCACCGCTTTTCCCCGGTCCGGCCCGCCTGTCTCGGGCCGGCATCACGGCGTGAGGATCGCCGCGCCCGCTCAGTCGCCCGAGCCGGGGTTGGCCGAGAAGTAGGCCTCAAGCTTTCCGGACTTGCCGTCCCAGTCCTTGGCGTCGGCCGGCGCCTCTTTCTTCTGCGTGATGTTCGGCCAGGTTTTGGCGTAGTCGGCGTTCAACTTCAGCCACGTGCCGAGGTTCGACTCGGTGTCGGGCTTGATCGCCTCGGCGGGGCATTCCGGCTCGCAGACGCCGCAATCGATGCACTCATCCGGGTGGATGACGAGCATGTTCTCGCCCTCGTAGAAGCAATCGACCGGACAGACCTCGACACAGTCCGTGTACTTGCACTTGATGCAATTGTCGCTGACGACATAGGTCATCGGATGTCTTCGTCCTCAAACACGACTTGGCCCGGGCGGAGCCTCGGGATGGCCCGCACGCCCGGGTGGCACTGCGAGGGAATGCCGGTGCAGCTCGGCTCTGGGCCGGCCTTCGGAGGCAACGGCCTTAGACTCTGGCTCCCGGGCTGACAAGCGCGCGGGCGCCGCATCCCGACCTCGCCCGAGCGCTGTTGCCCGGCCTCATCACCCGGAGGGCTCCGGCGCAGCGGCTGCGCCCGACAGGTCGTCGTAGAGCAGACGCGCCTCCGGTGCCGGTCCTCGCCGCATGCCGAGATCGAGCACCCGGACCGCCAGCGTGGCGTGCGGCGCGGCCACGGTCACCACGTCGCCGATGCCGATTCCCTTGGCGGGATTCTCGGCACGTACCCCGTTCACCCGCACGAAGCCGCCGGTGGCGAGCTGCGCCGCGAGGGAGCGAGTCCGCGCGAAGCGCGCGAACCACAACCACTTGTCGAGGCGCTGCCGGTCTTCCCGCATGCGCGGGGGTCAGCGCTTCCCGCCGTCGCCGGCTTCGAGCTGCGCCTTGAGCGCCGCCAGCTTGGCGAAGGGCGAATCCGGATCCGGCGCCCGCTCGCGTCGTGGCGGCCGCGAGTCGGGCCGCGGACCCGCGTTACGCTGCTCGGCCCCACGCTGGTCGTCCCGGCGCTCGGGACGGCCGGTCCCCTCGAAGCGGTCGCGACGGGAGCCACGCTCCCGCCCGGGACGCGGGCCGCCCTCGCCACCCTCGGCGCGGCGCGGCTCCGGCCGGCCACCCTCGGGCCGGCCGCCGTCCGGACGGTTTTGGCCCTGTTGCTGACCGGGCTGGCCGCCGTCCCGGCCTCGACCGGCCCCACGCGGGCGGTTCTGCGGGCGCTGATGGGCCGGACGCTGGTGACGCTGGAGGCGCCAGACCTCGATCAACGGCACTTCGGCGGAGGTTTCACCCGCGGCCCCGTCGGCCTCCGGCGCGGTCTCTATCTCGGTAGCCACCTCGACGGGCTCGGCCTCGCTGGCGGGTTCCGGTGCCGTCGCCTCGGAAGCGGCCTTCGGCTCCGGGCCGGGCTCGACATGCGGCGCAGCGTCGGCCTCGGGCTCTTCCCGGACGCCGGCCGTCTCGTGTTCCTCAGCCGCGGCCGCATCGACTGCCGGGCCTTCATCGATCTCGGGACTCGCGTCGGCCGCTTCCGAGGTCGTGGCGGCTTCTGCCGGGCTCTCGGCCTCCGTGGCCGCGGCCTTGGCGGCAGGTCCCTCACCGGCGGCGTCCTCAACGGTTGCCTCGGCCGCCCCATCGGCTTCCGCGGCCGGAGCCTCGTCGCCGGTGATCTCTGCAGCCTCCGCCTGCGCGGTGACCGATTCATCGGAGGCGGTTTCGGCGGTGGCCGTCGCGGCGGGTGTCGTGGCGGCGGCCGGGACCAGCGGCACGGTGATGGCCGGGCCGGGCCGCGGCTCCACGTTGTAGCCGAGCGATTTCAGGATCGAGGCGAAGTCCTCGCCCGAGCAGCCGACCAGCGAGGTCATGCCGACGGTGGCCACGAAGCCGTCACCGTCGGCCGTGCCGTCCGGCGGGGCGCCCGGCGTGGTGCCGGGCCGGTAGGCGATTGCCGGCCGGATCAGGTCGGCGAGCCGCTCCAAAATATCGACCCGCACGGCGCGCTCGCCGCTCACCCGGAAGCCGGCCGCGCGGTAGAGGCCCTTGGCGATCTCGCGATCGACCTTGATCGAGGTGCGTCCGGAACCGGCCAGATGCGCGATCTCGTCGAGGCCGCGCTGGTCGAGGCCGCCGTTGCGCAGCGCCCAGAGCTGGGCCGCGAGCGTGCGCGGCGCCGGCTTCAGCAGGGCCGGCAGGAAGATGTGGTAGGCGCCGAAGCGGACGCCGTGGCGGCGCAGGGCCCCGCGGCCGTCCTGATCGAGGCTGCGCATCTCGTGCGCCACCTTCGAGCGTTCCAGGACGCCGAGCGCCTCGACCACCTGATAGCCGATACCCTTGGCGAGACCGGTGAGATCGGCCGCGGTCTCGATCTCCATCAGCGGGCCGAGCAGGCGGACGATATAGGCTTTCAGCCACGCATCGAGGCGCGCCTCGACCTTTTCGCGGTGAGCGCCGGTCAAGCTGTCGTCGGCCAGCAGACGAATCTGCGGGGCGAACAGCTTCTCGCCGGGGTTGAGCTTGGCCACCGGCGCGCCGGTCCAGCGGATCGTACCATCATGCGCGAGCACGAGGGTCGAATCGGCCGTTGCCGAGAACCGGTCGGCCCGGGTCTCGATCTCCCCGGCGAGCGCCTTATCGGCGGCGCTCCTCAGGGTCTTGGCTTCGTGACCCTCCGCGGTGGCATCGGGAACGAACAGGAATCCGTGAAGGTGGCCGACATGCTGACCCTCGACGGTGACGTCACCGTCGGCGGTGATCTGGGCTTCGAGCATCGTGTTCTCTCTCAGGCGCCGCATCAGGACGCTTGTGCGCCTGTCCACGAAGCGGCTCGCGAGGCGTTCGTGCAGGGCGTCGGACAGCCTGTCCTCTACCCGACGCGTCTCGCCCTGCCAATGTTCTGGGTCGCGCAGCCAGTCGGGACGGTTTGCCACGAAGGTCCAGGTGCGTCCGTGGGCGATCCGGCGGGACAGCGTATCGATGTCGCCGTCGGTGCGGTCGATCATCGCGACCTGCTCGGCGAACCACGCATCGGGGATGCGGCCCGCCATGCCCTTCATGAGGAATCGGTAGAGCTGGGCCACGAGGTCGGCATGCACCTGCGGGTGGACCTTGCGGTAATCCGGCACGCCGCAGACGTCCCAGAGGCGGCGCACCGTGGCGGCGCTGCGCGCCATATCGCGGACGTCGTCCTCCTTCATCAAGATCTCGAGGGCCTGCTGATCCTCGCCCATAGGGGCGCGGGTCAGGCCCGATTCGCGCGGGTGCTCGTCCAGGCTCGCCTGCAGCCCCTCCAGGCTTGAGAAGCTCAGATCCGGGTTGCGCCATTGCAGGATGCGCAGGGGGTCGAAATCGTGTGCCTCCAGCCGCTCGACCAGTTCGGCCTCGAAGGGCGGGCAGCGCCCGGTGGAGCCGAATGTGCCGTCCGCGAGGTGGCGCCCTGCCCGGCCGGCGATCTGACCCATCTCGGCGGGGGTGAGCTTGCGGAAGCGGGTGCCGTCGTACTTCCAGTTCGCTGCGAACGCGACGTGATCCACGTCGAGGTTGAGGCCCATCCCGACGGCGTCCGTGGCGACGAGGTAATCCACGTCGCCCGCCTGGTACATCTCGACCTGGGCGTTGCGGGTGCGCGGCGAGAGGGCGCCCAGCACCACCGCGGCGCCGCCGCGCTGGCGGCGGATCAGCTCGGCGATGGCGTAGACCTCCTCGGCCGAGAACGCGACGATCGCGGTGCGCCGGGGCAGACGCGACAGGCGCTTCTCCCCCGCGAAGGTGAGTTGCGACAGCCGCGGCCGGGTCGTGGTCTGGACGTTGGGAATCAGGCTCTGGACCAGCGGCAGCATGGTCGAGGAGCCGATCAGCAGGGTCTCCTCCCGGCCGCGGACGTAGAGCAGGCGATCGGTGAAGACGTGGCCGCGGTCCATGTCGGCGGCGAGCTGGATCTCGTCGATGGCGACGTAGGCCACGTCGAGGTCGCGGGGCATCGCCTCGATGGTGCAGATCCAGTAGCGCGGCCGGTCCGGCTTGATCTTCTCCTCGCCGGTCACCAGCGCGACCTTGTCGGGGCCGACCTTGGCGACGACGCGCAGGTAGACCTCCCGGGCGAGCAGCCGCAGGGGCAGCCCGATCATCCCGGTCGGATGCGCGAGCATCCGCTCGATGGCGAGATGCGTCTTGCCGGTGTTGGTCGGCCCGAGGACCGCCATGACGCCGCGGGCGCGGGCATCGCGGGACAGCGAGCGGCTGGGCGTGGGGCGGAGCAGCGCGTCGATGGTCGGCGGTTCCTTCGGATGAAGGCCGTCGCGGCGCCGTCGCGGCGCGGGCGGGGAGGGGCTGTGGAGGCCGGTCGCGTCAGGGACGATAGGGCCGGCTTGATCTCCCCCCATATGGGATGCCACCGCCTCCAGGTCCAACAGGTTCACCCTGCGGCGTGACGAGCGGGTAGACGTCGACCCGCGTCGTCGGCGTGCCCGGCTGGGGTGCGAGGTCGGCGCAGAGCGTGTCGGGCATCGCCACGAGGGGGCCGCGGCGGTGCTGGACGATCTCGGCGGAGGAGAAGGCGTCGCCGCCGCAGCTCGACTCCGTGGTGCCGGCGGTCAGCGGCTGCCCGGCGGCCGGGCCGGCGAGGGCGGTCAGAGCGAGGGCGATTCGGAGGGTGGGCGCGCGCATCCCGCATTATCGCGGGAATCGTGAAGATTCATGCCACCGCCTGTGGCACGCCGCGATAGCCGTGCACGGCGCGCAGAACACGGCGCTCCAGATCCTCGCTGTCCCGCTCGCCGCGCTCGCCCGCGGCGTCGACCATGCCGCGCACGAGGGCGAAGAGGTCGCCCGCGGCAGTTCCGGGTTCGGCCGGAAGCGCGGCGCCGAGGCGTGCCAGCAGGGCCAGCAGCGCAGCTGTCACGTCCTCGGCGACGGAGCCCAGGGTGTCGGCGAGTTGGAGCCGACTCTCCTCCCGGTCGAGAAGCAGCGCCAGGCGAGGCCGCGCCATCTGGTGGGTGACGCAAGCCCGAACGATCAGGCGGAGCCCGTCCTCCGGCGTCGCGGCGCCCGGCGCTGCGCGCACCGCCTCAATCAGCACAGCGGTCTCCCGGGCCAGCAGGGCCGCGGTCAGCGCCTCCTTGCCGGGGAAGTACTGGTAGACCGAGCCGATCGACACGCCCGCCCGCTCGGCGACGGCGTTGGTCGTGTAGCCGTCCAGGCCGTTTTCCTCGAGAACGCGAGCCGCGCCCTCCAAGATCGTCCGCACCGTCTCGGCCGAGCGCGATTGTCCCGGACTTTTCCGGGGCTTGAGCGCCGGCCGGCGCGGCCGCGCGGCGCTCATGAACGCGAGTACGTCGCAGGCCCGGCCAGAGGCATCATCGTGGCGTTCCAACAGACTTCTGGAGCGCAGAACCCCATGTCCGACAAGACCTTCGACCCCAAGCTCACCGTCTTCATGCTGGTGAAGACCTCCCCCGAATGGCTCGCCTTGCCGATCGACGATCGCTTCGCGCGGTTGCGTGAGACCTTTGAGCCGATCCTGCGGCGGCATGCCGAAACGGTGCGGCTCCGCTTCTACGACGCCGAGTTCTACACCGCCCGCCTGACCGACCTCTGGGTCTGGGAGGCCGCCGATCATCACGCCTATGAACTCGTCGTCGAGGCCCTGCGCGAGACGCCGTTCTGGGACCGGTGGTTCGCGATCGTCGAGATCATTCCGGCGGTGGAGAACGCCTACACGACGAATTACGGCCAAGCCCCGCTGGCGGCCTGACCGGTGGACGAGGGGGCGGCTCAGTCCGCCCCTTCGACCAGCACCACCTCGCCGATTCCCGCCGGCCGGCGCTTGGCGATGGCGGCCTGATATTCCGGCGAGAAATAGTAGGCGCGCGCCGCCTCGTAGGATTCGAATTGCAGCACGACGTTGCGCGGCCGGGCCTCGCCCTCGAGCGCCTCACTGCGACCGCCGCGCACCAGCGGCGTGCAGCCGTACTTGCGCATGGCCTCGGAGGCCATGGCGGCGTATTCCTTGTAGGCGTCCGGATCGGTGACCGTCATCCGGACGATGATGTAGCCCTTGGGCATTCGCTGGCCTCCCTGGCGCGGCTGTCGCACCAAGCGGACGTGCCGGGAAACCGGCCTCCCGTCAAAGCCCGCGCGCTACTCCCCCTGCAGGCTCGCCTGCGCGACGCTGGCGCCGGCGGCCCCTGCCGTGCCGGTGGTGCCCGCCGTGCCGCCCTGGGTCCAGCGGGACGCCTCGATGATATTGGTGCCGATCGTGGTGAGCACCGAGATGCGCAGCGGGATCAGTGCCCGCGTCCCCTCGACGGGGGCGAGCCAGACCGACATCTCGCGGTTCTCCTCCATGAATTTCACCCCCGGCCGGTCCGGCCGGTGGCCGGCCACCGCCTGGTAGCGGGCGGTGCACACAAGGACCTGGCCCGCGTAGCCAAGCTTCTGCACCGGGCGGGTCTCGGCGTAGCTGAGCACCACGTTGAAGCGGGTCGCACCGTCGAAGACCGGCAGGGTCCGGTTGCAGTTCTCAGGGTCGAGCGGCTCGCCGCGGCCCTGGACCGGCATCAGCAGGGCACTCACCGGATCGAGGATGCCGCGCGTGTGGGCGGGGGTCACCGGCACGCGGTCCTGCATGTCGATGAGCGGCGGCGTGATCTCGGCCTGCACGACGTTCCCGTGGGCCAGCGCCATGCGCACCGCGATGCCGGAACTGGCCGTGTGGGTCGCGATCGAGAAGGCGCCCGGCTGCGGCGCCGCCGCGAACGTTCCCGAAGCCCGGGCCGACCCCTTGCCGCCGGTGATCGCGCCGACGAGGCCGGTGAGCACCGCCGACACGTCCATGACGTAGCGATCGCGCTCGAAGGTGCCGGCGAGACGCGCGGTGCCGATCGGCAGGCCGGCGAGGTTGATGCTGTAATCGACCGCCAGGGTGGCGGCCGGCGCCGCCGCCCGCTTCGACCGGCCGGTGCGTGCGGAGACGTCGGCGGGCGCGACGAGCGCCGCAACCGCGAGGGCGCCGACGACCAGCCGTCCGGCGGCGTGCTTCGTCGGCGACTTGATCGTCCGATGGTCAGGCGTGGCGCTCATGATCCGGATCGCATCCCAGGACGGGCGGCCGAGGACTTGGGTCCCGCGTCTGCCCTCTCGAACACACCCGCCCGGCGGCATCCTCGCGACGCCCGAAGCCGGGTGAGGCGCCTTCCTGCGGGTGGAAGAAGGCTATATCCCGGCATCGTGGTTAACAGACCGTTGGACCGCACGGGCAGCTTGCCGCCTGACCGGACCTTGACGCGACGCCCCTGCGTCGCCTATAGGCTCGCGCCTTCAACAGGACTCCGCCGGACCTGGAAAACGCAACGGGCACTGCCCGCTGCGGCAAAGATCGCGCTGGCCGTGATCGGGTCTTTCGAGCGGAACGAGACGGGATCGTTATTTATCATGGCGCGCCGCTGCGAACTCACCGGCAAGGCCGTTCAGGTCGGCCACCTCGTGAGCCACTCGAACCACAAGACCAAGTGCCGGTTCCTGCCGAACCTGTGCAACGTCACCCTCCAGTCCGACGCGCTCGGCAAGCGGGTGCGCCTGCGCGTCACCGCGCACGCCCTGCGCTCGGTGGAGCATCGCGGCGGGCTCGACGCCTTCCTGATCAAGGCTGGCGAGGGCGACCTGTCGCAGACCGCCCGCCTGCTGAAGCGCGAGATTCACAAGAAGCTCGCCGAGACCCCGGCCGTCGCGGCCTGACGTTTCGGGCGTCTCGCCCTTCGTCATTTGCTGATGAACTGAACACCCGCCGCGGCCCGCGAGGCTGCGGCGGTGTTCGCTTGCGCGTTCGGCAAGACGGGTCGCCGCTATGCTGGGTCCGCCCGCGCGATTCGCACCAGCCATTGCCGGATGACCGCCTGCTCGGCGGTTCCGAGATCGCCCAGCATCTCCGCCTCCAGCGCGTAGACGCGCCCCTTGGCGGCTTCGAGGAGCGATTGTCCCGCCACCGTGAGCGCGATCGTCTGAATGCGGCCGTGGATCCGGTGCGGTTGCCGCGCGATCAGATCGGCCTTCAGCAGATTCGCCACGATCACGCTCATCGTCTGCGGCGTCAGCAGTGCTAGGCGAGCCAGATCGGCGTTGCTGTGCCTGGGATAGGCCGCCAGCATGGTCAGCACCGAGAATTGCGGGAGCATCAGGCCGAGATCGGCCAGCACGCGCTCGACGCGGTTGCGGTGCGCCTGCGCGGCGGCCGCATGGTCGCGTTGGCCGGGTGGCGGATCGAGGAGAACCTGATCCACGGCCGACACCTCTATGTCGACAATCTCGTGACCGAAGCGGCGGAACGAAGCACCGCCTTGGCGGCGCGATGCTGACCCATCTCTTCGGACGCGCCCGAGAGGCCGGGTGCGCGAAGCTCCTGCTCGACACACCCGTCACCAACGTGCGTGGCCACCGCTACTACGAGCGCCAGGGGCTGGCCGCCGGGGCGCTCCGGTCCAACATAGCGATCACACGTCAGGTCAGACGCAATCAGCGCCGGCCGCCGGCCGCCCGCAGCATCCGGCCCGTCGGCACCGACTCGCCGTTCTCCTCGAACAGCTCGGCGAGCTTTTCCGTCATGGCACCGCCCAGCTCCTCGGCGTCGATGATCGTCACAGCGCGGCGGTAGTAGCGCGTCACGTCGTGGCCGATGCCGATGGCCAGCAGCTCGACCGGCGAGCGCGTTTCGATCTCCTCGATCATCCAGCGCAGGTGCCGCTCCAGATAATTGCCGGCGTTGACCGACAGGGTCGAATCGTCCACCGGCGCACCGTCGGAGATCACCATCAGGATCTTGCGCTGTTCCGGCCGTCCGAGCAGGCGCTTGTGCGCCCAGTCGAGCGCCTCGCCGTCGATGTTCTCCTTGAGCAGCCCCTCGCGCATCATCAGGCCGAGGTTTTTTCGCGCGCGCCGCCAGGGTGCGTCGGCCGACTTGTAGACGATGTGGCGCAGGTCGTTCAGCCGGCCGGGATTCGGCGGCTTGCCGGCGGCGAGCCACGCCTCGCGGGTCTGACCGCCCTTCCAGGCCCGGGTGGTGAAGCCCAGGATCTCCACCTTCACGCCGCAGCGCTCCAGCGTCCGCGCCAGGATGTCGGCGCAGGTCGCCGCCACGGTGATCGGCCGGCCACGCATCGATCCGGAATTGTCCAACAGCAGCGTGACGACCGTATCGCGGAAGTTGGTGTCCTTCTCCTGCTTGAAGGAGAGCGGCTGATAGGGGTCGGTGACCACGCGGACGAGCCGCGCCGGGTCGAGCTGACCCTCCTCAAGGTCGAAGTCCCAGGCGCGGTTCTGCTGGGCGAGCAGCCGTCGCTGCAGCCGGTTGGCGAGGCGCCCGACCACGCCCTGCAGGTGCGAAAGCTGCTTGTCGAGGTAGGAGCGCAGGCGCGACAGCTCGTCGGCGTCGCACAATTCCTCGGCGTGGATGACCTCGTCGAACCGGGCGTTGAACACCCGGTATTCCGGCCCGCGCGCCTCGTTGCTCGGCCGCTGCGGCGGGCGCGAGGCTTCGGACGCCTCCTCGGCCTCCGCGTCTTCGGCCTCGTCCGGCAATTCACCCGAGGGTGCGTCCTCGGATTCCTGGGCGCCGTCCTCGATCTCGTCGGAGGCCTCCTCGGAGGTTTCGATCTCGGCTCGCTCGCCCTGGCTCTTCTCCTCCGAATCGCCCTCGCTCGGGTTCTGCTCGTCGTCCTGGCTGTCGTTCTCGTCGTCGTTCTCGTCGTCCTCGGCGTCGAACGGCGTCTCGTCCGACATGTCGAGCGAGGTCAGGAGCTCGCGCACCGAGCGCGCGAACTTGCGCTGGTCCTCGATCGAGCCCAGCAGCCCGTCGAGGTTGGGACCGGCCTTGGCCTCGATATGCCCGCGCCACAGCTCGACGATCTTGGCCGCGGCCTCGGGCGGCTGCTGGCCGGTGAGGCGCTCGCGCACCATCAGGGCGACGGCGTCCTCCATCGGCGCGTCGGCCCGGTCGGTGATGTTTTCGTACTTGCCACCACGGTGGTAGCGGTCCTCCAGCATCGCCGTGATGTTGCTGGCGACACCTGCCATCCGCCGCGAGCCGATTGCTTCGACCCGGGCCTGCTCGACGGCATCGTAGACCGCCCGCGCGGCCGCGTTCTCCGGGGCGAACCGACGGTGCAGGGTGATGTCGTGGCAGCCGAGCCGCAGCGCCATGGCGTCGGCATTGCCGCGCAGCACCGCGACATCCTGCGCCGAGAGTTTGCGCGGGGGCTCGGGCAGGCGGGCCTTGTCGCCGGTGAGCGCCGGCCGGTCGGTGGCGTAGGTGACCTCGACCTCGGAGCGCCGGGCGATGGCGCGCAGGCACCCGGCCACCGAGCGTTTCAGGGGCTCGGCCACGGGTTCGCGGCGCTCGCCGGGCTTGCGGTTGGAGATGGACATGCGGGGCTACATCTTCACCGAGTCGAAGTCGAAGGGGCGCTCAAGCAAATCGTCCCAGGTATAGGGACATTCCGGTGGAAACTCGCTCGGCAGGAGCTGGCACTCGTCCGCCGCCCAGTTGCGGGAGATCGGGTAGATCTCGTCCCGCATCGTATCGCGATGCGGCTTCAGGCCTGGATTTTTCCGAAGAATCTTCGCGTACCGCAGGCGCTGCTCGCGGATCGAGTAGATCCAACTTGGCGTGCGCTTCTCGGGCTGCTGATCCCACTTGAGCATGTGCATGATGAGCACGCGCAGCGCGCTTTCCAGCTGACTATACTGCGCGCTGCCCACGTCGCTCAGCTCCTCGGCGATATTGTCGAGGTCGAGCGCATCCACCCGGCCGGCGCGGAGCAGCGCCACCTGCTCCTGCACCCAGGTATAAAGGTCGTCCCCGTAGCGCGTGCGAGCGGACAAGGACGCAGTCGGCACGTCCATCACATCGATCTCGGCCGGGCGCGCCACGGGCTCCTCCATGCGGGTCAGCTCAGCGCGACGTTCACCGCGCTCTCGGGCAGCTCCTTGCCGAAGGCGCGCTGGTAGAACTCGGCCACCAGCGTCCGCTCCAGCTCGTCGCACTTGTTCAGGAAGGTCACCCGGAAGGCGAAACCGACATCCTGGAAAATGTCGGCGTTCTCGGCCCAGGTAATCACCGTGCGCGGGCTCATGACGGTGGAAAGATCGCCGTTCATGAACGCGTTGCGGGTGAGATCGGCCACCCGCACCATCCGGTTGACGATGTCGCGGCCCTGGTCGCCCCGGTAATGGACCGCCTTCGACAGCACGATGTCGACCTCGCGGTCGTGCGGCAGGTAGTTCAGCGTGGTGACGATCGACCAGCGGTCCATCTGGCCCTGGTTGATCTGCTGGGTGCCGTGATAGAGGCCCGACGTGTCGCCCAGGCCCACCGTGTTCGCCGTGGCGAACAGCCGGAAGGCCGGATGCGGGCGGATCACGCGCTTCTGGTCGAGCAGCGTCAGCCGGCCCGAGAGTTCCAGCACGCGCTGGATCACGAACATCACGTCCGGGCGGCCGGCATCGTACTCGTCGAACACCAGCGCGACGTTGTTCTGCAGCGCCCAGGGCAGGATGCCGTCCTGGAAGGCGGTGACCTGCTTGCCGTCCTGAAGGACGATCGCGTCCTTGCCGACGAGATCGATGCGCGAGACGTGGCTGTCGAGATTGATGCGGATGCACGGCCAATTCAGTCGGGCCGCGACCTGCTCGATATGAGTCGATTTGCCGGTGCCGTGATAACCGGTGACCATCACGCGGCGGTTGCGCGCGAAGCCGGCCAGGATCGCGAGCGTCGTTTCCCGGTCGAAGATGTAATCGGGATCGAGATCGGGCACGTGCTCCTCGGACTCGGCATAGGCCGGGACCTTCAGGTCGAGGTCGATGCCGAAGACCTCGCGGACGGAGACGGTGCGGTCGGGGAGCCGGGCGGGCGTATCGTCAGAGCGCATTCGGAACCTCGTGAGGCGCGGGCGCTCCACTCCCAACAGTGAAGCATCCGCGCGGAAGAACGTCGAGCCGGGCCTCCGCGGCGGGGCGGAGCCATCCTTAGACGGCGGCGCGTTCAGGCGCCACCGACCGGCATGGATCCCATATAGGGCCGCGTCGCGCGGTTTGCCCTATCCTAGATGCGAACCGGCTTGCATCGTTCGTGCCGGTCAACAGAGCCCGGCCGCGCGCAGCACGTCGTGAGCCCGGATGATGTCGCGCAGCCGGTCTTCGAACGAGCGGTCGCCGCCGTTGGCGTCGGGGTGGAACTGCTTCACCAGCACCTTGTACTGCGCCTTGATGGCGGCCGTGTCGGCCGTCTCGTCGAGCCCCATCACGTCGAGGGCGCGGCGCACGGTGGCGGAGTGGCGCGGCTTCTGCGGCTCTTCGGGCTGGCGGGCACGGCGGCGCGCATCGCCCACGCCTTCGCCCCGCAGGATGCCGAGCGGATCGACATAGGCCCAGTCCCGGACCGGCTCGTCGGCCGGCTTGGCCTCGCCGGTCCGGTTCACGCCCATGGCCCAGGTCGGGCGATGGCCGATGATCGCGTCCTTCTGGTAGGCCTGCACGGCGGCGTCGTTCATGCCGTCGAAATAGTTGTAGCTCGCGTTGTAGGCGCGGACATGATCTATGCAGAAGCGCCAGTACTGGCCCTCCGCCTTCCGGCCCTTGGGCGCCCGGTACAGGCCCGGCCGCGTGCAGCCCGGACTCTCGCAGAGGCCATCGGTCGCGGCCTTCGGCTCGTCGCAGGAGGGCTTGATCCGGATGCTGTCGAACAGGCGCGAGTTGAGATCCATGACGGGCCGATTATGAGGGGGCGGACTGAAGACACAAGGGCACCGGGCCTGATGACGCATGCGCGGGATCGGGCTTGACGGGGCCCCACGAACACGACGCGAGGACAGGATGGCGGACGGCACGGGCGCGGGCGGCACCCTACGGGACTGGATGGAGGCGCGGCTGCGGGAGCAACTCGCGCCCGAGCGGCTCGACGTGATCGATGAATCGCACCTGCATGCGGGCCATGCCGGGGCACGGCCGGGGGGCGAGACCCATTACCGGCTCGACATCGTCGCCTCCGCGTTCGCCGGCAAGAGCCGCGTCGAGCGGCACCGGGTGGTGAACGCGCTGATGGAGGAGGCGTTCACGCGTGGCCTCCACGCCCTCGCCCTGCGGGCCCGCACGCCCGAAGAGGCTGCCTGAACCCCGGAGGCGCCGACACCGTTGTGGTTGGCCATCCGGGGCTCACGAAAGACGATATGGCGATCCTGGGCCTCGTTCGCAGCCCCGCGCGCAGCCCCGCATGCACCTGCGCGCGCACCGATCTCGCACCGCGCCGCGCAGGGGAGGATCATGTCCGGAGGTCGCCATGTCCCTTCAGGTGACGCCGCGCATCGCCATCGCGGATGATGAAATCGAGATGTCGTTCCTGCGCGCCTCGGGGGCGGGCGGCCAGAACGTCAACAAGGTCGAGACGGCCGTGCAGCTCCGCTGGCCGGTCCTCGCCTCGCCCTCCATCGACGACCGGGTGAAGGCGAACCTCGTGCGGCTCTCCGGGCGGCGGATGACCAAGGACGGTGTTCTCGTGCTCACCGGGCAGCGGCACCGGACGCAGGAGCGCAACCGGGCGGAGATCCTGCAGCGCCTCGTCGACCTCGTGGCGGAGGCCGCCAAGCCGCCGCCGCCGATCCGTCGTCCCACGAAGCCCACGAAGGGCTCCAAGGAGCGGCGCATTGGGGCCAAGAAGAACCGCGCCACGATCAAGCAGGGGCGGAGCAACGTCCGGGATTCCGAGGGCTGACGAAGCGTTCGTGCATCGCGTCGCGCGCCGTCTCGGTCCAGCAAGGCCGCTGCAGCCGGCGCCATTGACCTGGAGTGCGCTCCAGGACGTACACCGCCCCGGCGCAGCGAATCTTGCCCGATGAAGATCAGCGACTTTTCCATCCGCAGCGGCCTCAGCATCGATACCCTCCGCTATTACGAGCGGATCGGATTGCTGCCGCGCACCGCCCGCGACGGCGGCGGACGGCGCAGCTACGGGGCGGATGACCTCGCCTGGGCGCGCTTCCTGGGCAAGCTCCAGGCCATGGACATGCCGATCCGCGAGCGGCTGGCCTACAGCCGCCTGCGATCGGAGGGGGACGCCACCCTCGGTGCGCGACGCGCCATGCTGGAGGCGCACCGGGCGGCGCTCGTCGCCCGCCAGGACGAGCTTCACGGGCTGATCGCGGCGCTCGACGGGAAGATCACGCACTACCGCGAGCGCGAAACCCAGAGTGGAGACAGCCAATGACGCGCGATCGACACACCGTGATGGCCGGCGCTGCGGCGCTTCCGCTGGCCGAGGGGTCGGGACCGCCTGACGGATCGAAAACCCAGGATCGCTACCGGCGCGGTCTGGACCAGCTCACGGCCATCAGCGGGCCGCAGGGCGCCGCGGTGATCGAGAGCCTCAACGACATCGCGCCCGATCTCGGCCGCTACATCGTCGAGTTTGCCTACGGCGACGTATTCGCGCGCCCCGGACTGGACGTGAAGACGCGCGAACTCGCGACGGTCGCGGCCCTGACCGCCATGGGCACGGCCGCCCCGCAACTGAAGGTCCATATGCGGGCGGCGTTGCGGGTCGGAGCCTCGCGCCAGGAGATCGTCGAGACGGTGATGCAGATGATCCCCTATGCCGGCTTCCCGGCCGCGCTCAACGCGATCGGCATCGCGCGGGATGCCTTCGCCACCGAATGAGCCATCGCAGGGCGAAGGCCGCGAGACATCAGCGCTCCGCGGCCATCGACCGGATGCCTCAATGGATCGCGTCGATCACCTCGGCCTTCGGGCTCGCGTCGGGCGCCGGGGATGAGCCCGCCACCAGGGTGCTGCCCGGCTTGGCGATCGTCAGGGCGATCGCGATCAGCGCCAGCACGGCCGCCAGGGCCGCCGGAAACAGGAACGCCGACTCGCCGTAGCGGATGTCGAGCAACCCGCCGATCACCGCGCCGGTGCTGAGCCCGGCCCAGAGCGGCGCCTGGATCCAGAACGAGGGCGCCACCGTCCCGAGCAGCAGGTTGGCGCAGCCGGTGCCGAAGCGCACCACCGCGCCGGTGACGTAGGTCAGCGCGATGGAGCGGCCGCCCTCGTCCTGGAGCGTCGCGTTCTGGAGCCCCAGCGCCAGCACGATCGGATAGGCGTGGAGCGGATACGCGAAGGTGCCCCAGGGCATCAGCAGGCCGCCGGCCAGCAGCAGGGCCTGGATGGTCAGCAGCACGGCCAGGCGCCAGCGTCCGACCCAGGCGGCGATCAGCGTCCCCAGGAAGGCGCCGAAGCAGAAGATGCAGATCGTGCTGGCGACCCGGGTGACGTTCTCCCAGTCGGCATTGGCCACCGCCACGCCGAAGCGCGTGGTGTTGCCCGACATGAACGACATGAAGAGCTGCGAGAATTCCAGGAAGCCGATGGAATCGGCGCAGCCCGCCAGCATCGCCAGCGCGATGGCGAAGGGAATGCGGGTCCGCGGATCGGCCGGAAACGACTTGTCGGCCGGCGGCTCGCGCTTTTGCTCCGGCATGCCGATACCCGTCCGATTACCGTAATCCGCCATGCTGATCCCCCGATGCAGCGGCCGCACCTGTCGCGACCGACTGACAATGGACGAATAGCTGGGCGGTTTCATGCCGCGGTGCGGCGTAACACAACGACGCGGCCCGGCACCGGCAGCCCGGCCTCCCGCCGGACCCCGGCCGGACGCAGGGTGAGGGTGCTCAGGCCGGCGGCGGCGGATGCCTCCGCGATATGGGCATCCGCATGGGCGTAGCGCCCGTCGGCGCCCAGGACGGCGCCCGATCCGTCGTCATGGGACTGCACCGTGAAGGCGGCGAGCCCGCCCGGTCGCAGCACGCGGCCGATCCCTGCCAGGACGGGGCCGAGATCCGCCACGTAGATCAGCACGTCGGCGGCGAGGCAGAGGTCAGCAGAAGCCTCTGTCTCCACTGTCAGGAAGCCGGCCAGATCGCCCTCGGCGAGGCGGTCATAAAGCGGCCGGCCCTGCCAGGTCTTGGCCCGCGCCAGGGCCAGCATGCCCGGGGAGAGGTCGACACCCGCGAGGTGCCCGACCCGCTCGCGGATCGCCGCGCCCATCAGGCCGGTGCCGCATCCCAGATCGAGGGCCGCCGCGAAACGCTCGGGCACGCGGGGGAGGGCGTCGCTGACCAGTTCCGGGCCGATATAGGCGAGGCCCCCGACCAGATGGCGCTCGAAGCGCGGCGCGTAGCCGTCGAACAGGGCGCGCACATAGGCGGGCGAGAGTGCCGGCAGGCCGTCCCCGACGCCCAGGCGGCTGAGCTGCGCCCGCACGCCGAGCATGTCGTCCGGGTCGATGTCGAGGGCGCAGGCATAGGCTCGGGCCGCCGCGTCGCGCATCCGCTCATCGCCGCGCGCCGCCAGCCCCTCCCGCGCGCGGCCGAGCAGCAGCCAGGCCGGGGCGTAGCGCGGGGCGATCTCCAGAACCTGCTCGGCGAGATCCGCGGCGGCTTCGGGGTCGCCCTCGGCCAGGCAGGCTTCGGCGTACCGATAGCGGCGGTCGGCGAGGAGATCGCCGGAACTGTGCTGCGTGGCCATGCGTCTGCCGGTTCGGGGGCGCCTATATACCGGGGCCACCGGCGAACTCCACCGGCAGCACGGACGCGATGCCGATACGCGCCAGCGATCTCCTGACCCTGACCCGCGAGGGCCTCTATTGCCCCCTCGGAGGCTTCCACGTCGATCCGACCTGGCCGGTGGAACGCGCGCTGATCACGCACGGCCACGCCGACCACGCACGCTCCGGCCACCGCCACGTGCTGGCGACGCCCGAGACCCTGCGGATCATGGCGGTGCGCTACGGCGCGGATTTTTGCGAACATCGGCAGGCGGCGCCCCTCGGCGAGCCGATCCGTATCGGCGACGTCACCGTGCGCTTCGCCCCCGCGGGCCACGTCCTCGGCTCGGCGCAGATCGCCATCGAGCGGGAGGGCGCCCGGGTGGTGGTCTCGGGCGACTACAAGCGGGCGCCGGACCCGACTTGCCTGCCCTTCGAGGTCGTGCCTTGCGACGTGTTCATCACCGAGGCGACGTTCGGGCTGCCGGTCTTCACCCATCCCGATACGCGCGGCGAGGTGCGCAAGCTGCTGGACTCGGTGCGCCTGTTCCCGGAGCGGGCCCACATCGTCGGCGCCTACGCGCTCGGCAAGGCGCAGCGGGTGATGGCGCTGCTGCGCGAGGAGGGTTGGGACCGGCCGATCCACCTGCATGGGGCAATGGAGAAGCTGACCGCGCTCTACAAGGAGGAAGGCGTGCCGCTCGGCGAGACGCCGAAGGTGGTGGCCGCCGAGCGCAAGGACCTGCATGGGGCGATCGTGATCTGCCCGCCTTCGTCGATCCAGGATCTCTGGTCGCGCAAGTTCCCCGACCCGGTCACCTGCTTCGCCTCGGGCTGGATGCGGGTGCGCGCCCGCGCCCGCCAGAAGGGTGTGGAGCTGCCGATGGTGATTTCCGACCATTCCGACTGGCCGGACCTATGCCGCACCATCCGCAACACCGGCGCCGAGGAGGTGTGGGTGACGCACGGGCAGGAGGATGCGCTGGTCCATTGGTGCGGGACGCAAGGCATCCGGGCCAAGCCGCTGCACCTGCTCGGCTACGGCGATGACGGCGAGGCCGAGCCGGCGTCCACGGAGCCTGGCCCCGAGAAAGAGGCGGTCGCGTGAACGAGTTCGCCCACCTCCTCGACCGCCTCGCCTACGAGCCCCGTCGCAACGCCAAGCTGCGGATGCTCCAGGATTATTTCGCGCGTACGCCCGACCCGGAGCGCGGCTACGCGCTCGGCGCCATGACGGGCACACTGAGCTTTCGCGAGGCCAAGCCGGCCCTGATCCGGGGGTTGGTGGAGGAGCGCATCGACCCGGTGCTGTTCCGGCTGTCGCACAATTACGTGGGCGACCTCGCCGAGACCACGGCCCTGATCTGGCCGACACCGCGCGATCTCCCTCCCCCCTCTGCGGGGGAGGGTACCCTGCGCAGCAGGGGGAGAGAGGGGCTGCGCGACGATGCGGGTTCCAACTCGCGAAGCGACCTTCCCGGCAGCGTCGCTCCCCTCTCCCGACCCGGCCTGACGGCCGGCCCACCCTCCCCCGCAGAGGGGGGAGGGGATGCGCGCGTCGGGATCGGCCACAACAACCCGCCACCGCACGTCCCGACCCTCGCCGAGGTCGTGGAAACCCTCGCCACGATCCCGAAGCGCGAACTCCCCCGCCACCTCGCCGACTGGCTCGATGCGCTCGACGAGACCGGGCGCTGGGCGCTCCTGAAGCTCGTCACCGGCAATCTCCGCGTCGGCGTCTCGGCGCGGCTTGCAAAGACGGCGGTCGGCGCGCTGGGCGGTCACGAT
Source organism: Methylobacterium sp. GC_Met_3 (assembly GCF_026540775.1). Taxonomy (NCBI): domain Bacteria; kingdom Pseudomonadati; phylum Pseudomonadota; class Alphaproteobacteria; order Hyphomicrobiales; family Methylobacteriaceae; genus Methylobacterium; species Methylobacterium sp. GC_Met_3. The sequence goes on along the minus strand of NZ_JALNUL010000017.1, from coordinate 47,229 downwards.
GCCGATGCGGTCGAGGAGGTCTGGCACGGGCTCACGCCCCCGTTCGAGACCCTGTTCGCCTGGGTCGAGGGCCGGGCCGAGCGCCCCGAGACCCTGAACCCGGCCCCGTTCCGGCCACCGATGCTGTCCCACCCGATCGAGGAGGAGACCGACCTCGACAAGCTGGAGCCGGAGGCGTTCTCGGCCGAGTGGAAGTGGGACGGCATCCGCGTCCAGCTCGTCGGCGGTCGCGACCGGGCGGGAGAGCAGGTCGGAAAGGTCTATTCCCGCACCGGCGAGGACATCACCGGGGCGTTCCCCGATCTCGCCGAGGCGATCACCTTCACGGGCACGCTCGACGGCGAGTTGCTGATCCTGCGCGAGCGCCGGGTTCAGAGCTTCAACGTGCTGCAACAGCGCCTGAACCGGAAGGCGGTCACGGCCAAGCTCTTGGAAGAATTCCCCGCCCATGTGCGGGCCTACGACCTGCTGACGCTGGACGGCGACGATCTGCGGGCCGATCCGTTCGTGGAGCGTCGGGCGAAGCTGGAGGCCCTGGTCACGCGCCTCGATCATGCGCGCGTCGACATCTCGCCGCTGGTGCCCTTTGCCGACTGGGAGGCGCTCGCTGCCGCCCGGGCCGATCCGGCCTCGGTCGGGGCGGGTGACGATGCCGATGCCATCGAGGGCATCATGCTCAAGCGCCGCAACAGCCCTTACCTGCCGGGCCGCCCGAAGGGTCCGTGGTGGAAGTGGAAGCGCGAGCCGCACGTGGTCGACGCCGTGATGATGTACGCCCAGCGCGGGCACGGGAAGCGCTCGTCCTTCTACTCGGACTACACGTTCGGGGTCTGGCGGGAGGCACCCGAGGGCGGCGACGAGCTGGTGCCGGTGGGCAAGGCCTATCACGGCTTCACCGACGCGGAACTGGCCAAGCTCGACCGCTACGTCCGCAACAACACGACCAAGCGCTTCGGCCCGGTGCGCGAGGTTGCGCACGGGCAGGAGGCCGGGCTCGTTCTGGAAATCGCCTTCGAGGGCGTGCAACGCTCGACCCGGCACAAATCCGGGGTGGCGATGCGCTTCCCCCGGGTCAGCCGGATCCGTTGGGACAAGCCCCCCGCGGAGGCCGACCGGATCGACGTGCTGGAGCGCATCCTTGCCCGGGGCGAGCGCGAGATCGCGCCCGGGGCGGCTTTGCTGGAGACGGATTCATGAGACAGGGCAGGGGGGCGGGCCAGATCGGTCCGGTGGAGGCACTGGCCTCGGGCGCAGTGGAGCGCCACGCCAGCGGGCGGCTCACCATCGCGACCGCCGGACAGGGCTTTACGGATTTCACCGCCGCGGTGGCGGCGTTCGTGCGCGGCAGCGGGATTCGGGAGGGGTTGGTCACGGTCTTTTGCCGGCACACCTCGGCCTCGCTCACCATCCAGGAGAACGCCGACCCGGACGTGCAGACCGACCTGATGACCGTGCTCGACGGCCTCGCCCCCCGTCATGCCGGCTACGTCCACGGCGCCGAGGGGCCGGACGACATGCCGGCCCATATCCGCACGCTGGTGACCGATTCGGCCCTGAGCATCCCGTTGATCGACGGCCGGCTGGCGCTGGGCACGTGGCAGGGGATCTACCTGATCGAGCACCGCGACCGGCCGCACCGGCGGGAGATCGTGCTCAGCGTGATCGGGTCGGCACGTGGCAGCCGGCAACACACCGGCGGTTAACCATGCCGGGCGCTTATGGTCCGGGTCGGAAGGTGTGATGCCGCTCCGATACCTTGCCGCTCCGACGCACGGAGACCCCGATGAGCCTCTACGCCGCGCTCGCGAACTCGATTTCCGGCGCCTCGGCCCAGTCGCTGGCGCTCAACAACATCTCGGGCAACATCGCCAACACGCAGACGGCGGGGTTCAAGACCACCGAGACGCACTTCGCCGACATGCTGGCGCAGACGCAGCGCGGGCCGCAGCAGTCGGGCGGCGTGGCCAGCAGCACGCGCGATACGCTGGGTATTCAGGGCACGATGCAATCCACCGGGGTCTCGACCAACCTCGGCATCTCGGGCAACGGCTACTTCATCGTCCGGGCCAACACCGGCACCGATGAGAGCCCGACCTTCACCGGTCAGACCGCCTACACGCGGCGCGGCGACTTCGCCCCGGATGCCAACGGCTACCTCACCAACGGCGCCGGCTACTACCTGTTCGCGGGTCCTTCGGCGACGGCGCCGGTCACGGTGCCGACCGGCGCCAACACCCTGGCGGACCTGTCGGTCTCCTCCGCCGGCGCCATCACGGGCACCGCCGCGGATGGCAGCACCGTGCCGCTCGGCTCCCTGACGCTGGCGCAGTTCGGCACCCAGGAGAACCTGACCTCCCTCGACGGCGGCGCCTACGTGGCCAACGGCCAGTCGGAGACGCCGAGCTACGGCCTCAACGGCGCGACCCTGAAGGCCGGCGCGATCGAGCAGTCGAATGCCGGCATCGCGGACCAGTTCTCGAAGATGATCGAGACGCAGCAGGCCTACACGGCCAACACCAAGGTGATGAGCACCGCCGACCAGATGCTGCAGGACGCCATCGCGATGTACGCGTGAGGACCTGTCTGAGTCAGGTTCGGGGTTCCCAAAGGATGTGCCCTTTGGCGGGTTCTGAGTGCGGAGCCCTGAGATGAGTACCAGGGCTCCGCCCTGGACCCGCGAAAGGTCTGGACCTTTCGAAACCGCGACTTGATCCGTTTATGCGTCAGAGGATCTTGAGCGGATCCGTCTCGGGTGGTGGCGGCGCGACATCCACGCGGTTCCACCAGCCGCCGCCGAGCGCCACGAACAAAGCCGCCGTGTCGGCGTATTGCGTCGCCCGCGCACCGGCCGAGGTGACCAGCGCCGAGAGATAGCCCTGCTGGGCGATCAGCACCTGCGAGGAGGTGACGGCGCCTGCCGTGTACTGCTTGCGGATCAGCCCGAGGCTCTGGTTCGTCGCGCTCACCGCGGCATCCGCGGCCGCGACCGCCCTCGCGTCGGCCTGGAGCGCCCGCAGGGCGTCGGCGACGTTCTGGAAGGCGGTGATCACCGTCGATTTGTACTGCGCCTGCGCCTGCGTCAGCGTCTCCTCCGCGGCCCGCTGGCGGCGGAACAGTGTGCCGGCATCGAAGATCGGCGCCGTCGCCTGCCCGATGATCGTGAAGAAGGCTGCGCCCGGATTGGTCACCTGCGCGATCCGCGTGGCGCTCGATCCGCCGGTCGCCGTCAGGCTGAACTGCGGCAGGCGGTTGGCCACGGCGACGCCGACACTGGCGCTCGCCTGCTGGACCAGCGCCTCAGCGGCCTTCACGTCGGGCCGCTGCTGCACCAGCCGCGAGGGCAGGCTCACCGGGAGCTTGGTCGGCAGGCGCAGGGCCGAGAGTTCGAAGGTCTCGCTGACCTCGTCCGAGGGCAGGCGTCCGGCCAGTGCAGTGAGCAGGTTGCGCTGCTGCGCCAGGGCCTTCTCCAGCGGCGGCAGCAATTGCTGCGACAGGGCGAGCGCGGCCTGCTGCTGCACCACGTCGGCCCCGGCGATCTGACCGAGCGACAGCTGCTTGTTGTAGAGCTGCAGGATCTCGGTCTGCGCCTGGATGACTCGGCGGGTCGCCTCGATCTGCGCCCGCAGGGACGCCTCCTGGATCGCGGCGGCGACGACGTTGCCGGTCAGGCTGAGATAGGCCGCCTCCAGCTGGAAGCGCTGGTTCTCGGTGGTGGCTTCCAGGGACTCGATCTGGCGGCGGTTCCCACCGAACACGTCCGGGTTGTACGAGACAACCGCCTGCGGGGTCGACAGGCTGTAGAGGTACTGGAACTGGTTCTGGAGAGGCGATTGCAGGTCGAGGCCCGGCGCCAGGGCGCCCTGGATCTGCGGGGTCGCGGTCAGGCTCGGGTAGAGCGTGCCCTTCTGGGCCAGCACGTTCTGTTGGGCGATCCGGAGCGAGGCCTGGGCGGCCTCCAGCGTCGGATTGTTGGCGAGCGACTGCTCGACGAGGCGGTTCAGCGCCTTGGAGTGGAACAGGGTCCACCACGAGCCGGGAATGTCGGCGCCGGAGACGAAGCTCTGATCGGCCGATCCGCCCTGCCGGGTGCGGATGCTGTCGGCGGCGGACGGGTTCTTCAGCGGCTCCCGGGTGTAGCGGCTGACCACCGGGTCCTCCGGCGGCACGTAGTTCGGGCCGACCGCGCAGGCCGACAAGGACAGGGATGCGGCGAGCACGGCCACCGCCCGTCCGCACCGTTTCGGCGCACCCATCACCATTCCGCCCCCGGAAGCCTTCCTCCGGTAGAGCGGCGCCGCGCGCATCCAAGTCAATGCAGCTGTCTCCAGATGGCGCAAGCGGAGCGTCCGTTGTGGCGCGCCGGCAACGCGCCACGCCCCCGTCGTCGAGGGGATCACGCGGCGGCCCGATGCTCGGTGCGCGCCAGCGCGTCCGGGTTCGGCTTGCGGCGGGAGAACAGGGAGATCAGCACCGGCACGACCACGAGGATCAGGTTCGGCGCCAGGATGATGCCGCCGACCACCACCAGCGCCAGGGGCTTCTGCACCTGGGAGCCGATGCCGGTGGACACCGCCGCCGGCAGCAGGCCGACGCAGGCGGCCACGCAGGTCATCATCACCGGGCGCATGCGCACCACGGCGGCGTTCCAGACCGCCTCCTGCTTCTTCCAGCCCTCGTCGAGGAGCTGGTTGTAGTAGGCCAGCAGGATCACGCCCTCCATGGTCGAGATGCCGAACAGGGCGATGAAGCCGATCGCCGCCGAGATCGAGAACGGCGTGCCGGTCACCGACAGGGCGAAGATGCCGCCGATCATCGCCATCGGGATCACCGACAGCGTCAGCAGCATGTCGGCCACCGACGAGAAGTTGATGTAGAGGAGCAGAGCGATGAGCAGCAACGTGATCGGCACCACGAGGCTCAGCCGGGTCGCCGCCTCCTGCAGGTTGGTGAACTGCCCGACCCATTCCAGCCGGTAGCCCGGCGGCAGGTCCACCGCCTCGGCCACCTTGCGCTGCGCCTCGATCACGGCGCTGCCGAGGTCGCGCCCGCGCACCGAGAACTTCACCGGGATGTAGCGCTCTTGGTCCTCGCGGTAGATGAACGAGGCCCCCGAGACGAGATCGACGTCGGCGATCTCGGACAGCGGCACCTGGATCACGCCGCCGTTCGGGTTCTGGGCGCCGACCGCGATGTTGCGGATGCCGGCGAGCGACGAGCGGTACTCCTTGGCGAGGCGCACCCGCATCGGGAAATGCCGGTCGGAGCCGTACTCGTAGAGGTCGCCCGCGGTCTGGCCACCGATCGCCGCCTGGATCGTGGTGTTCACGTCGCCGATCGACAGGCCGTAGCGGGCGGCCTTGTGGCGGTCGACATCGATCCGCACGGTCGGCTGACCTAGCGACTCGAACACCGACAGGTCGGTGACGCCCTGGACCGTGGCCAGCGCCGCCTTCACGGCGTTGGCGGTCTTGGTCAGCTGCGCGAGGTCGCTGCCGTAGATCTTGACCGAGTTCTCGCCCTTCACGCCGGAGGCGGCCTCCTGGACGTTGTCCTCGATATACTGCGAGAAGTTGAACTCGATGCCGGGAAACTCGGATTCGAGCTGCTTGCTCAGGGTGGCGATCAGCGTCTCCTTGTCGAGGCCCTTGCGCCACTGGTCGATGGGCTTCAGGGGCGCCAGGATCTCGACGTTGAAGAAGCCGGTGGCGTCGGTGCCGTCGCTCGGCCGGCCCTGGTGGGACAGCACGGTGACGACCTCCGGGACCTCCTGGAAGATCTTGCGCATGCGCTGGACGTAGGCGTTGCCGGCCTCCAGCGAGATCGAGGACGGCATGGTGCCGCGCACGTAGAGGTTGCCCTCTTCGAGCCGCGGCAGGAATTCGAGGCCGAGATTGCGCGCGGCCAGCCCCGAGACGAGCAGCACCGCCAGCATCACGCCGATCGCCAGAACCCGGTTCTTCAGGCCGAAGCGCAAGGCCGCCTCGTGGCCGACCCGCAGCACCCGCACGATCAGGGTGTCGCGCTCCTCCAGCTTCTTCGGCAGCATCAGGGCTGAGAGTGCGGGCGAGACCGTGAAGGTGGCGAGCAACCCGCCGATCAGCGCATACGCGTAGGTCTTGGCCATCGGGCCGAAGATGTGGCCCTCGACGCCGGTCATCGTGAACAGCGGCAGGAAGCCGACGATGATGATGGTGGCCGAGAAGAAGATCGCCCGGTTCACCTCGCGCCCGGCCACCGCGATGGTGCCGAGCCGCCCGGTCAGGCCGTCAGGCGGCGTCTCGCCCTTCACGTGGTCCGGCTCGGCGATGTGGCGGAAGACGTTCTCGACCATGATCACCGTCGCGTCGACGATCAGGCCGAAATCGATGGCGCCGAGGGAGAGCAGATTCGCCGAATCGCCGCGCACGACGAGGATCAGGATCGCGAAGCCCAGCGCGAACGGGATCGTGGCCGCCACGATGATCGCGCTGGTGAGCGAGCCGAGGAACAGCCACTGCACCACGAAGACCAGCACCACGCCGAACACGAGGTTGTGCATCACCGTGTGTGTGGTGGTGTGGATCAGCCCCGAACGGTCGTAGATCCGCTCGATCTTCACGTCGGGCGGCAGGATCGACGAGCCGTTGATCTTGTCGATCTCCGCCTCGACGCGCTCCAGGGTCGGCAGGCTCTTGCCGCCGCGACTCATGAGCACGATGCCCTCGACCACGTCGGCCTGGTCGTCGTGGCCGACGATGCCGAGCCGCGGGGCGTTCGACACGCGCACCTCCGCCACGTCGCGCACCAGCACCGGGGTGCCGTTGACGAGGCTGATCATCGTGTCCTTGATGTCGTCCATGTCGCGGATCAGGCCGATGCCGCGCACCACTGCCGATTGCTGCCCGACGTTGAGCGTCTGCCCGCCGACATTGATCGAGGCGTTGTTGAGCGCCGTGGTCAGCTGCACGAGCGTCAGCCCCTGCGCCTGGAGGCGGTTCAGGTCGACCGCGATCTCGTATTCCTTGGCCCGGCCGCCGAAGGCCGTGACGTCGACCACTCCGGGGATCGCCTTGAACCGGCGCTGCAGCACCCAATCCTGCAGCGTCTTCATGTCCATGGGCGAGTAGCCCGCCGGGCCGACCAACTTGTAGCGCATGATCTCGCCCACCGGGCTCGTCGGCGAGATCTGCGGCGTGGCGCCGTTCGGCAGGGTCGGCGCCTGCGACAGGCGGTTGAGCACCCGCTGCAGCGCCTCCTCGTACGTGTACTCGTAGTTGAACTGCACCTTCACGTCGGACAGGCCGAACAGCGAGATGGTGCGCACCACCTGGGCGTTCGGGATGCCGGCCAGCGCCACCTCGAGCGGAATCGTGATGTAGCGCTCGATCTCGTCGGCGGACTGGCCCGGGTTCTGGGTGATCACGTCGACCAGCGGTGGCACCGGGTCGGGATAGGCCTCGATGTTGAGCTGGGTGTAGGCGCCGTAGCCGATGCCGAGCATCACCACGAAGAGCAGCACCACCAGCACCCGCTGGCGGAGCGAGAAGGCGATCAGGGCGTTCATCGGACCGGATCCTCGCTCAGGACGCCTTGTCGCCGGTGGCGGCCCGGTCGATGAACAGGGCGCCACGGGTCACGACCTGCTCGCCCGCCTTCAACCCGTCGACCACCTGGGCGCTGTCACCGTTGATCAGCCCAAGCTTGATGTCGCGCGCCTCCACGGCCCCGTCCGGCCGCGCCACCCAGACGTGGGTGCGGTCGCCCTCGTACACGATCGCCGCAACCGGGATGCTCGGGCTCGGCTCGCCCTTGCCGGTGATGATCGTGAAGGTGGCGAACATCTCCGGCCGCAGCACCCGGTCCGGGTTGTCGACCTCGCTTCGCACGGCGAGCCGCCGGGTCGCCGGGTCGAGGCTGGAGGCCATGTAGTTCACCCGGGCCTTGAACACCCGCGTGCCGAAGCCCGCGACCTTCGCCTCGACCTCCTGGCCGATGCGGATCTTCGGGATCTCGCTCTCGCGCACGTTGGCCACGAGCCAGACGGTGGACAGATCGCCGATCACGAAGACGGGGTCGCTCGACGCCGACAGGTACTGCCCGATGCCGACCTTCCGCTGGACGATCGTGCCGGGGATCGGCGCCCGGATCTGGGTCTCTGGGCTCATCGTGCCCTTCTTCTCGTAGGCGGCGATCTCGGCGTCGGTCTTGCCGAGCAGGCGCAGGCGGTTCTTCACCGCATCCAGCGCCGCCTCGGCGGTCTTCAGGTCGCTCTGGGCGGCGATCACGTCGTTCTGGGCGGACTGGTAGTCCTTGAGCGCCGTGGCCTTGGCCTGGAACAGCTCCTGCTGGCGCTGCGCGATGGTCTGGTCGAGCTTCAGCAGGGCCTGCTGCTTCCCGAGGTTGTTCAGCGCTGCCTGATAGTCGTTCTGCGCCTGGACCATATCGGTGGCCTCCAGCGTCAGCAGCACGTCGCCGGCCTTCACGTCGTCGCCGGCGCGGACCAGCACCTTGGTCACCCGGCCCGCATAGGGCGAGACCACCGGCACGTTGTCGTCGTCGTTCAGCGCGATGCGGCCCTCGGCGGCCCCCTCCGGCCGGAACATCTGCGTGGCCACCGGCAGGATCTCGAAGGCGGCGCGCTGCTCCTTCGAGGGCCGGAACACCCGCTCCACCGGGCCCGCCTTCACGGCATTGATGCCCGGATCGGGATTGCTGGCGCTGCCGAACAGGCCGGTCACCGAGCCGGCGAGATGTGAGGCCGTCTCGCGGGCGCGGTCCGGGAACGCGAAGGCCAGGCCGCCGAGGGCCGCCAGCAGCACGACGACGACAAGCGGGCCCGACAACCGGCGCTTGCGCGGCGGCGCCAGAATCGTCTCGTCCTGCTCCAGCGGGTTTCGGGCGTCCATGGATGTGTTCTTCTGCGTCCGGACGAAGAGACCGGGCTGTCTCGAGTGGATAGGATTCGCGTGGAACGCCGCCCCTATCAATGCGATCGCTGGTGCTTTTCTGTGGCGAATCGCGCGGGTGTTCCCCGGCGACCCCGCGTGCCTAGAGCAAAGCTTGTCCGACGTGCAATCGATGGGCGGCCCCGGTCGCGAAACCGTGTGGCGCCGTCTTCCTTTGACGGGATTTGTTACAATATGACAACGGTCGTGGGCCGAGCCTTGCCCGATCCTCCTTCACACCCGAAGATTTCGCCATGACCGACACGAGCCCCGCTCCCGCCCAAGCCGGCATCCCAGCTGGATCGACCTCCGGCAAGATCCCGGTCACCGTGCTCACCGGCTATCTCGGCGCGGGCAAGACCACGCTCCTCAATCGGATCCTCACCGAGAACCACGGCAAGCGCTACGCCGTGATCGTCAACGAGTTCGGCGAGATCGGCATCGACAACGACCTCGTCGTCGGCGCTGACGAGGAAGTGTTCGAGATGAACAACGGCTGCGTCTGCTGCACGGTGCGCGGCGACCTGATCCGGATCATGGACGGGCTGGTGAAGCGCCGGGGCAAGTTCGACGCGATCATCGTGGAGACCACCGGGCTGGCCGATCCGGCACCTGTGGCCCAGACCTTCTTCGTCGATCAGGATGTCGGCGAAGCTGCCCGGCTCGACGCCGTGGTGACGGTGGCGGACGCCAAGTGGCTCACCGACCGCCTGAAGGACGCCCCCGAGGCCAAGAACCAGATCGCCTTCGCGGACGTGATCCTGCTCAACAAGAGCGACCTCGTCGCGCCCGCCGAGCTCGACCGGGTCGAGGCCGAGATCCGCCGCATCAATCCCCTGGCCAAGCTCCACCGGACGCAGAACTGCGCCGTCCCCCTCGAGGCCGTGCTGGAGCGCAACGCCTTCGATCTCGACCGCATCCTCGAGGTGGAGCCCGACTTCCTGGAGGAGGGGCACCACCACCATCACGATTCGGACATCCGCTCGATCTCGGCGAAGATCGAGGGCGAAGTCGACCCGGAAAAATTCATGCCCTGGATCTCGAACCTGACGCAGGTTCAGGGGCCCGACATCCTGCGCTGCAAGGGCATCGTGGCTTTCCCGAACGAGCCCAAGCGCTTCGTCTTCCAGGGCGTGCACATGATCCTCGACGGGGACGTGCAGGGGGATTGGGCGCCGGACGAGAAGCGGGTCTCCCGGGTGGTGTTCATCGGGCGCAATCTCGATGAGGTGGCGATCCGGGAGGCGTTCGAGGCCTGCCGGGTGTGAGGGGCTGAAGAGTACCCGCGCGTCCCCCTCTTCCTCAGAGGTCGGGCTGTTCACACCCTTCAGAACCGCCCGCGAGTTCCCCTCTCCCCGCGGGCGGGGAGAGGCCCACATCGGCCTTGTCGTCCATGCGGGAAACGTAGGCGAAGCCGGAGTGGCGGTGAGGGGGCTTGGCCGGACGAGCCTCGTTCGGCACCTCCCCCTCACCTTCGGCTGCCGCCTCGCTCCGGCGACGACAAGGTCGCCAAAGCCCTCTCCCCGCCCGCGGGGAGAGGGGGCTTTTGCGGCTCCAAGGTTTCATCTCCGCAGCCCTGGACACCCCCGTTTCTGCCCCGAAGCCGATTCTCAACGATTGAATGTCACTCTAGCGGCTGCGGGCCTGCGTACTCGGCCCGCGGAGCCCGCGTATCATGGCCCACAGCGCAGCCGCCGGAGCCCCATCCGGCGTCGCATCCGGAATCCCGCTCATCGTGGCCGTCGAGGCGATGGCGAAGGCGTTGTTTGCCGCCTTCATCTTCTTCGCCTGCTTCGCGTTCTCGGACACGTCGCCCTACGACGCGGTGGCGATCCCGACGATCCTGCTCTGGCTCTGCCTCGGCGTGCGCCTGCACCGGGGCATGGTGCCGCTGCTCGCCCTGCTGCTGCTCTACCTCGCGGCGATCGTCTGCGCGCTGCTGCCGTACCTCAACGAGGAATTTCCGGTCACCTGGACGATCCAGCTGATCTATCTTGCGATCACCGCCATCTTCTTCGCCATGTTCTTCGCGGATGACACCCACGCGCGGATGGAGCTGGCGCTCAAGGCCTACACGGCGAGCTGCGTGTTCTCGGCCGCGCTCGGCATCATCGGCTACCTGCAATGGCTCGGTATCGAGGACCTGTTCTACAAGTACGACCGGGCGTCGGGCACCTTCCAGGACCCGAACGTGTTCGGCTCGTTCCTGACGCTCGGCGCCCTCTACCTGATGCACGGCCTGCTCACCGGCTCGGCGCGCCGGCCTCTGGCCTCGCTCGCGGGCCTGCTGATCATCGTGGCCGGCATCTTCCTGTCGTTCTCGCGCGGCTCCTGGGGCGGGAGCGCCGTCGCGGTGCTGCTCATGGTCGGCTCGGTCTACGCGGGCAGCCGGTCGATCCGCCTGCGCCGCCGCATCGTGCTCCTCACCCTCGCCACCCTCGTGCTCGGCACCGTGGCGGTGATCGCCCTGCTGTCGATCGATCACGTCCACAAGATGTTCGAGACCCGCGCAGCCCTGACCCAGGATTACGATCAGGGCGAGACCGGCCGGTTCGGCAACCAGATCCGGGGCCTTACCATGCTTCTGGAGCGCCCGTTCGGGATGGGGCCGATGCACTGGCGGCTGGTCTTCGGGCTGGAGCCGCACAATTCCTACATCGGCTCCTTCGCCAATGGCGGCTGGCTCGGGGGGGCGGTGTTCATCGGCCTCGTGCTGACGACGGGCTTCGTCGGGTTTCGCCTGCTGGTGCGGCCGTCGCCGTTCCGGGCGCATGCCCAGATCGTCTGGCCGGCGCTGCTGATGTTCTTCCTGCAGGCCTTCCAGATCGACATCGAGAAGTGGCGCCATGTCTACATGATGCTCGGGATGGTCTGGGCGCTCGAAGCGGCGCGGCTGCGCGTGGGTCGGTCGCATCGGGGTGTGCTTGAAACACGCTCCCGGGCGGGCCATCCCTCGTCCGGGGCCAGCGGATCGCCGGTCGGAGGTCCGCATCCGGAGACGGTCACGTGAGCACACAGCCGGACAGCGAGGGGCCGCGGCTCGCATCCCTCCAGGCCCTCGGCATCCTGGGCACGGCGCCCGAACCGCATTTCGACGCCGTCTGCCGCGCCGCCCGTCGCCTGTTCGGGGTGCGCACCGCCCTCGTGAACTTCATCGACGCGACGGAGCTGTGGCCGAAGACGCCCTGCATCGAGCTGCCGGGGGCGATCCCGCGCGAGAACGGCATCTGCGATCACACGATCCGCAGCGACGCCCTGCTGGTCGTGCCCGATGCGCAGGCTGATCCGCGATTCCGAGACATGCCGGGGGTCGCCGCCGCGGGAGGCTTCCGCTTCTACGCAGGCCTGCCCCTCAGCCTGCGGCCGGGCCTGCGGATCGGCACCTTCTGCCTGATCGATCCGGAACCGCGCGCCGGGCTCTCGGACGACGAGGTGGCTGCCTTCCGCGACCTCGCCGAGATCGTCCTCGCCCATCTGCGGCTCACCGAGGCCAACGCCCGCCGGGGGCGGGAAATCGAGCGGGCGGCGATCCGCGAGGCCCTGATCCGCGAGCAGCACCGCGAGATCAACGCCCGCGCCCGGGCCCAGGAGGCGGCCAACCAGCAGCTCACCATGGCCGAGCAACTGGCGAGCGTCGGCAACTGGCGGGTGAACCTCGCCGACGGTCAGCCGGTCTGGTCGGCCAGCCTCTACGCGATCACCGGCCGCGATCCCGCGACGCCGCCGCCGCGCCTCGACGCCTTCGCGCAGCTCTACCACCCCGACGATCGGGCCCGGCTGGAAGCGATCGTGGCCGAGGCGATCGCGCGCCGCGCGTCCTTCGACTTCGAGGCACGCCTGCTGCGGCCGGACGATGCGATCCGCCACGTGGTCGTCCGCGGCGTCTGCCGCGAGGATCAGGGCGCAATCGGCCTGAGCGGCGTGCTGATCGACGTGACCGAGCGGCGCCGCGCCGAGGACGAGGTCCGGCGCAGCGAGTTGCGCTATCGCGGGCTCGCCGAGACCCTGCCGCTGCTGGTCTGGACCATGGGGGTCGGCGACGGACGGGCCACCTACGCCAACGCGCAGTTCCAGGCCTTCTATGGGCCGATCGGTCCGGAGCGGGCCGAGCGCCTGGCCCGGAATCATCCCGCCGACGCCGACGCCATGGAGGCGGCCTGGACCCGGGCGATCGAGACCGGCGTCGGCTTCAGCGGTCAGTGGCGGATCCAGCGCCGCGACGGCGTCTACCGCTGGCACAAGATCTCCCTGATCCCGATCCGCCTCGATCCCGCGGACGGTGCCGTGCTGGAATGGCTCGGCACCGCCCTCGACGTGGACGACATCGTGACGGCCCGCCTTGCCGTGGAGGAGGCGCGCGGCCTGCTGGGCATCGCCCTCGACGCCGCGGAGGCCGGGACGTGGGACTGGGACATGCGTACCGGGCTCGCCAACCTGAGCCCCGAGAGCGCGCGCATGCACGGGCTGCCGGAGACCGGCTTGGCCCACACGATCACCGCTGCCGACTGGACCGGGCTGCTTCACCCAGGGGATGTCGGCGACGTCTGGAGCGAGATCCGGCGCGCGGTGGAGACATCCACGCCCTACGCGGCCGAGTTCCGGGTCGGCGAGCGCTGGCTCTACGCGCGCGGGCGGACCGTGTTCGGGGCCGAAGGCCAGCCGCAGCGCATGGTTGGGCTCCACCTCGACATCACCGAGCGCAAGGCGGCCGAGGCAGCTCTGCGGGTGGCTACCCGGGACGCGGAAGCCGCCCGCGCCGAGGCGGAGCGAGCGAGCGCAGCCAAGAGCGAGTTCCTGGCCGCCATGAGCCACGAGATCCGCACGCCGCTCAACGGCATCCTCGGCTATGCCGACCTGCTCCTCGACGAGGGGTCGCTTCAGAACGAGGACCGGCGCCGCCTGGAGCTGATTCAGAGCTCCGGCGCGGCCCTGCTCACCGTCGTCAACGACATTCTCGACTTCTCCAAGATCGAGGCCGGCGAGCTGACCCTCGACCCGGTCGGCTTCCCACTGGTCTCCACCGTCGACGCCGCGGTCTCGATCGTGCGCGGCAGCGCGATCCGCAGCGGCCTCGCGATCGAGGGCCGGATCGACCCGGCGCTCCCGGATCACGTGGTCGGCGACCCCGGCCGCCTGCGGCAGGTGCTGCTCAACCTGCTCAACAACGCCGTGAAGTTCACGCCGGCGGGCTCCGTCACCCTGACGGTGCAGCGAGAGGGCACGGGCACCGCCCCCGACGGCAGCCCCGGCGACGTCATCCGCTTCGCCGTGACCGATACCGGCATCGGCATCGCGCCGGCGCAGCAGGACAGGCTGTTCAAGCGCTTCAGCCAGGTGGACGGCTCGATCAGCCGGCGCTTCGGCGGCACCGGCCTCGGGCTCGCCATCTCCCGCCACCTCGTGACGCTGATGGGCGGCGAGATCGGCGTCGAGAGCCGCGAGGGGCAGGGCTCGACCTTCTGGTTCCGCCTGACTCTCCCGCGGAGCGCCGGAGCGGCTTTGGGCCACGCGGCGCGTATCGAGCCGGCCGTCGGTCTCGGCCCGCCGCGGACGCAGGCCGCGGCCGCGGCTCCTTCGGATCCCGCACATCTGCGCCTGCTCCTGGTCGAGGATGTGCCGCTCAACCAGGAACTGGCCTGCGCAGTGCTCGAATCCCAGGGCTACACGGTGGAGGTGGCCGGCGACGGCGCCGAGGCAATCACGGCGGTCGCCGCCGCGGTCGCGGGCGGGCGCCCGTACGATCTGGTGCTGATGGACGTCCAGATGCCCCGGGTCGACGGGCTCACGGCCACCCGCCGCATCCGCGCGCTCGCCCCGCCGGCCTGCGACATCCCGATCGTGGCCATGACCGCGAACGTGCTGCCCGCCCAGATCGAGGAGTTGCGCGCGTCCGGGATGGACGACTACGTCGGCAAGCCGTTCCGCCGGGCCGATCTCTTCGCCACGATCAGCCGCTGGACCGCGCCCGGCGCCCGGCGCCCGGTGCGGGCGGAGGAGACGCGCCGGGCCACGCAGGTCGATGCCGCCATCCTCGACGCCACGGTGCTGACCGAGATGGAAGCGAGTTTCGGGGCGGACAGGGTCGGCGCGTTGCTGGATCTCCTGGCGAACGAGCTGTCTGAGCGGTTCCGGCCGAGCGAGACCGACCGGCGCCAGATCGCTCACGACGCGCATGCCCTGGTGGCGGCGGCGGGTCTTCTGGGCTTTGTCGGCCTGTCGAGCCTGTGCCGGGAGGTCGAGGCAGCCGCCCATGCGGGGGCCGATCTGATGCCGCTGATCCGGCGCCTCGAGGTGCAGCGGGCGACGGCTCTGCGTGCGATCCGGCAGCTGCGCGCGGCCTGAGTCTCCCGCTTGCGCGCCCGCCGGCGGCCGGCCTCAGGCCGACCGGGCCAGCGGCACCGCGAGGCCCGCTCCGCCGCTGCGCATCGGCCCGGAGCGGGCGAGGTCGTCCACCGCCATCAGTATGCCCGCCATGGCGTCGCGGCTGGCAAAGGCCGCCTTCAGCGCGCCGCCACGCTGCCGGAAGGCCGGCTCGGTGAGCACCCGGGCCACCGCCTCCTGTAGGACGTCCGGGCTCGGCGTGTTGGTGGCGAGGTTGATCCCGGCGCCGGACCAGCCGACGCGGGCGTTCACCTCGGCCTTGTCCTCGGTGAGGCCGGCCGAGACGATCGGGACTCCGGTGGCGAGCGCCTGCGAGACGCTGCCGTAGCCGCCATTGGTCACGAGCACGCTCACCCGCGGCAGCAGATCGCGGAACGGCAGGAAGCTGGAGACGCGCGTGTTGGCGGGGATCGGCCCGCGCAGGGCCGTGACGGGCCGCCCGCCGGTGGTGGCCAGGACGAGGAGATCGTCCCGGTCGGCCAGGGCCGCGAGGGTCGGCTCGACCAGCTCGCCGAGATCCGCGTTGGCCAGCGTCCCCTGCGTCACCAGCACCACGGGCTTGCCCGCTGCGTTCGCCGCCTCGAGCTCCGGCCACCAGTCCGGCGGGGGCGCCGGCGGGGTGGGCGGCTGAAGGAGTCCGATGAAGCGCAGGCCCGGGGGCAGCGCACCGTAATCGTACTCGAAGCCCGGCACCGTCGGCTGGAGGAACAGGTCCGGGAGCACCACGATCGCGTGTGGCAGCGAGGCCGGCAGCGGCGGCAGGTCGAGCCTCGCGAGCTGCCCATCCGTGTAGGCGCGCACCGGGTTGGTGAAGGCCGCGTCCATGCCGGCCTTCAGGGCGGCGTAGCGGATGCGCTCGGCCCGGTCCCGGGCGGGAGGCAGCCCGAGCCCGACCGGAGCGTGGTCGGGCCGGTCCAGGAACAAGAAGCTGACATTGACGGTCACGATCGGCGGTCGGGGCGCCGGGTCGAGGAGCAGCGGCAGCACGCCGAGGAACATGCTGCCGGCCACGATCACGTCCGGCGCCTCTTCGGCGATCAGCCGGCGCAGCACGGCCGCCTGATCCGGCATCGGATCGATGAAGCGCCGCTCGAACTCGCGCCGGTAGCGTTCGGGTCCCGCCGGCAGCTCGGTCTCCCGGAACGTGGCCGAGCCGTTGTCGGCATAGGCTGTGAAGCGCAGGCCCGCCGCCTCGATGGTTTCGCGAAACAGTGCGTCGGACAGCACGAGCACGTCGTCACCCCGCGCAGCCGCGACGCGTCCGACGGCGAGCAGCGGGTTGACGTGGCCGGTGAGCGGCGTCGCGGCGATCAGGATCTTCATTACGGCCTCCTCGGGCGACGCCAGCGTCGTCGGCTTCGCCCCTGTCGAGGTTTCAGCGCCCGCTCCAGACAGCGCCTCGGACATGATCCAGCGCCGGTTTCAGAAGGAAAATCGCCCGCAAATCCATTTGGTTACAGCGGTGGCCCGGATTCGTGCGGCAGCGCACAAAACAGCGTCGGCGGCCTCGACGAACCGAGCTTCGGTCCGACCGCGCCCGCGGAGCGGGTGCAGCTTGGAAAAGGGCGTCGATGCCGTGCTGGAGCCCGCCGCCGCTGGCCGCGCGAACGTGTGGCGTTCACTCCACCACGATCACCCGGTTCGGCAACTCGTCCGGATCGTCGGGCCCGGCGGGCAGATGCTCCGCCAGGCGGCTGCCGATGGCCTCGATCGCCGCCGTCAACCCGGCTTCGATTTCACCCCGCCCGAGGGCCGTGATGAGATCGGCCAGGATGCCGTCCCAGGCGGCGGGCGAGACTTCACGCAGCACGCCGAGGTCGGTGACGATCTCCGCGTGCCGCTCGGCCAGCGACAGGTAGAGCAGCACGCCGGTGCGGGATCGGGTCAGGCTCAGGCCCCGGGACCAGAAGGCCCGTTGCGCTGCCTCCCGGGCGCGGGCGCTGCGCAGGCGACGCGGCACGAGGGCGAGACGCAGCCGCTCGCTCTGGCTCGCCAGGAGAATCACGGCCACGAGGGCGGCCTGCGCCAACACGATGGCGGCTGCGCCCCAGGCCGTCAGTGCGATCAGCGGCCAGGGCAGAACCAAAGCCGCCACCAGCGTCGCCAAGAGGACGAGCGAGCGGTAGGCACCCGCCCGCGCGCTCACCATCACGACGATCTCGCCGGACGTGCCGGCCTCGGCCCGCGCCACGGCCCGGGCGAGGCGGGCGCGCGCCTCCGGCGTCAGCGCCTCAGCGAGGCTACCAGCCATCGGACGCCCCTCCGCCACCGGACGAGCCGCCCCCACCGGAGAAGCCGCCGTCGAACCCGCCCGAAGACCCCCCATCCGAGAAGCCGCCGCCCCAGCCGCCCGAGCCGGGGCCGGGCAGGATCACGATGCCGCCGCCGCGCCCCGCCCGGTTGCCGAGGCGGACCATGCGCCACGCGACCGTCACCACGATCAGGAGCAGGATCACGAAGATCGCCACCTGAACGGGATCGGCCGCCTCGTCCTTCGCCTCCGGGGCGCGCTGCCATTCCTGTGCGTCCCGCGCCAGGATTGCCAGGATCCCGTCCACGCCCGCATCGAGCCCGTTATACCAGTCGCCGGTCTTGAAGCGCGGCGTGATCGCGCTGGCCGTGATGGTGCGGGACTGGGCGTCGGTCAGCGCGCCTTCGAGCCCGTAGCCGACTTCGATGCGGACCTTGCGCTCCTGCGGCGCCACCAGGAGGAGGACACCGTTGTTGGTCTTGGCCTGACCGAGCTTCCAGGCCCGGAACAGGCGGTTGGCGTAATCCTCGATGGTCGTGCCCTGGAGGTTCGGCACGGTCGCGACCACGACCTGATCCGAGGTCTTGTCCTCGTGCGCCTTCAGCTTGGCTTCGAGCGCGTGGCGCTGGTCCGGCGTCAGGATGCCCGCCGCGTCGACGACGCGACCGGTGAGCGTCGGGAAGGTCAGCTCGGCGGCGAGCGCCCGGACCGCGTAGAACGCCAGGCAGGCCGCGATGACGGCGAGCGCCAGGGCGAGCCGCACCCGTACCGGGATGTTTCGGCTCACGGACGGTTCCTAGAACTTCACGTTCGGCGGCCGGTCAGCGTTCGGCGTCGCCGTGAAGGTCTCCATGGGCTTGGCGTCGGGATAGAGGAACGCCGCGATCCAGCGGCCCGGGATCGTGCGCACCTCGGTGTTGTAGGCCTGGACGGCGGTGATGTAGTCGCGCCGGGCCACCGCGATGCGGTTTTCGGTGCCCTCAAGCTGCGATTGGAGGGCCAGGAAGTTCTGGTTCGATTTCAGATCGGGGTATTTCTCCACCGTCACGAGCAGGCGTCCGAGCGCGCCGGAGAGCTGGTTCTGCGCGTCCTGGTACTCCTTGAACTTCTGCGGGTCGCTGACCGTGGAGGCATCGACCTTCACGCTCGACGCCTTGGCGCGCGCCTCGGTGACGCCGATCAGCACGTCCTTCTCCTGCTGGGCGTAGCCCTTCACGGTCTCGACGAGGTTGGGGATCAGGTCGGCCCGGCGCTGGTACTGGTTCTGCACCTCGCTCCAGGAGGACTTCGCCTGCTCCTGCAGGGTCGGCACCCGGTTGATCGCCCCGCAGCCGGACAGGCCGATGGCCACGAGGGCGATCGAGAGCAAGCCAATGAGGCGCGCCGCGGAGGGCTGGCGCGGGGCGCCGGCCGTCAGGGTCATCATCATTCCGTTCCCCGTCCACCGGGTGAGTCCCGGCCCGTTGATCACAAGACCGACAGATACCGATTCGATCCATCAAGGTAAGCCCCACCCCCTGCTCAAGCATGGGGAGGATTTGTCGATCGACCCGACGGTGTGCGGCCCCACGTCCGGAACGTCGCCGCCGGATCCGGATCGCGTTGCAACCGGAACAACTCTCGGTCCTTGTGCTGCAGGCGCAGGTACGCGTGCCGGAGCGGCGTCGCTTGAGACGTCCCCTGGGCCGGTCAGCGCTCGAAGGGGTGCCGCGGAGGTCAGAGATGGATGCAGGGCTCGCCGATCACGTCAGGGCCGCCAGCGCGGTCGCACGGCGCCATGCGCTCGCCTTCCGGGCGCCCTCCGGCAAGGACGCGCTGCCCTGGTCGGTCATCGAGGCCTACGATGCCCGGGTGCGCGGCCATGTCGAGCGCGATCCGCGGCTTGAGGACGAGCGCGACCGGGTGCTGATCGCCGCCGTGAAGCTCGCCGAGACGCCGGTCGAGGAGGGCGAGGACACCATCGCGGCGGCCCGCGCGCATCTCATCGGCGCGATCGATTACCTCGAGCAGGCGGTGATGCGCTTCGGCCGCGTCAACCGGCAGGGGGCGAAGCTCGGCTACGGCAGCTACGGACAGCCGGTCGGCTCGCCGGACTGATCCGGGGCAGACCGGATGTCCGCAGGCCCGCCCATCGCGGCGACCCTGAGCCGCCTCGACCTGAAGACGCTGCGCCTGTTCGCGGCGATCTGTGCGGAGGGCACGCTCAACGGTGCGGCGCGGCGGGCCGCCATCGCCCCGTCGGCCGTGAGCAAGAGGCTCGCCGAACTGGAGCACGCGCTGGGCTGCACGCTGCTCGTCCGGGAGCCCCGCGGCATGCGCCTGACCCCGGCAGGGGAAACGCTGCTGCACCACACCCGGCGCATGCTGGCCAGCGCCGAGCAGATCGCCCTGGAACTCGCCGAGCATGCGAGCGGCGTGCGCGGTTTCGTGCGGGTGCTCGCCAACCTCTCGGCCATCGTGGAATTCCTGCCGGAGGATCTTCAGGCGTTCCTGGCCTTGCAGGACGGGATTCGGGTCGATCTGGAGGAGCGCCCGAGCGGCGGCGTCGTGGCCGGCGTCGAGGAGGGGCTCGCCGATCTCGGCATCTGCGCGGGCGGCAGCGATATGCGGACGCTCACCGCCTATCCCTACCGCGCCGACCGGCTCGTCCTGGTCGTGCCGGAGGGCCATCCCCTGAGCGATCGCACCGCCATCGCACTGGCCGAGACCCTCGACTACGACCATGTCGGGCTCCACGTGGAAAGCTCGATCTACGCGGCCCTGCGGGACGAGGCCCGGCGCCTGGGCCGGCCGCTGCGCCTGCGCATGCACGTGCCGAGCTTCGACGCGATCTGCCGGATGGCGCAGGTCGGGATGGGGCTCGGGACCATCCCGGAGCATGTCCACGCCCTGCTCGGACCGCCGATGCGGCTCGTCGCGGTGCCGCTCACCGACCCCTGGGCGCAGCGCAAGCTGAGCCTCGTCGTCCGCCCCGGATTCCTGCCCCCGGCCGCCGCGCTGCTGCTCGATCACCTCCGCGCCGCCGGGGGCCTGCGTTCTCCCTCTGAGAACGCAGGGTGATGGATGGTGTTTGGACATCCGCCCTGCGACGGCCCTATTCAATCCGTTAACAAAATATGGAGGAGAGAATGTCCGGCCCGCTCAGCGGTATCCGTGTTCTTGAGCTCGGCCAGCTGATCGCCGCGCCGTTCGCAACGCGGCTGATGGCCGAGTTCGGCGCCGACGTGATCAAGGTCGAGGCCCCCGGCGAGGGCGACCCGCTGCGCAAATGGCGCAAGATGCACGAGGGCACCTCGCTCTGGTGGTACCTGCAGTCGCGCAACAAGAAATCGATCGCCGTCAATCTGAAGTCGCCTGAGGGGCTCGACATCGTCAAGCAGCTCGCCACGAGCGCCGACGTGGTGGTGGAGAACTTCCGCCCCGGCGGCCTGGAAAAGCTCGGGCTCGGCTGGGACGTGCTCTCGGCCCTGAACCCCAACCTCGTGATGGTGCGGATCTCGGGCTACGGCCAGACCGGCCCGTACCGCGACCGGCCCGGTTTCGGCGCCATCGGCGAATCGATGGGCGGCATCCGCTTCACCACCGGCAGTCCGGAGGCGCCCCCGGCCCGGGTCGGTGTCAGCATCGGCGACACCCTGGCCTCGCTGCACGGCGTCATCGGCGCGCTGATGGCGCTCCTGCGGGTGAAGACCGGCCAGGGCGCCGGACAGGTCATCGACGTCTCGCTGGTCGAGAGCGTGTTCAACGTGATGGAGAGTCTCGTCCCCGAATACGATCTCCTGGGCGAGGTCCGCACCCGCACCGGCGGCGCGCTGCCGGGCATCACCCCGTCGAACACCTACCCGACCCGGGATGGCGGCTACGTCGTCATCGCCGGCAACAGCGACCCGATCTTCCGCCGCCTGATGGCGGTGATCGGCCGGCCCGACCTCGCCGAGGATCCGGCGCTGCGCAACAACGACGGCCGCTCGAAGCAATCCGCGATGCTGGATGGCCTGATCGCGGACTGGTCGAAGTCCAAGAGCGTCGAGGAGGCGCTGGCCGCCCTCGATGCCGCCGACGTGCCGGCCGGCCGGATCTACTCGGTGGCCGACATCGTGGCCGATCCGCACTATCAGGCCCGCGACATGATCCTCCAGGCGGAGCTGCCCGGCGGGACCCAGGTCAAGATGCCCGGGATCGTGCCGAAGCTGTCCGAGACCCCCGGTGAAGTCCGCTGGCAGGGCCCGGCGCTCGGTGCCCACACGGATGCGGTGCTGGCCGAACTCGGCCTCGACCCGGAGCGCATCGCGGCCCTGCGCGCGAAGGGAGCGGTGGCATGAGCAGCGATAGGATGATCGTCCAGGAGGTCGCCACCCGCGACGGCTTCCAGATCGAGCCCGTCTTCGTGGCGACCGATGAGAAGATCCGTCTGATCGATGCCCTGGCGGATGCGGGCTTCAGCCGGATCGAAGTCTCGTCCTTCGTCTCGCCCAAGGCCGTGCCGGCGCTCGCCGACGCGGCGGACGTTTTTTCGGGGATTCGGCGCCGGCCGGAGACTGTCTACGTCGCCCTGGTGCCGAACCCGAAGGGTGCCGAGCGGGCGCTCGCCGCCAGGGTCGATGAGATCAACCTCGTCGCCTCGGTGAGCGAGACTCACAACCGCGCCAACATGGGCATGAGCCCGGCCGACTCGATCGCCGGCTTCGCGCGGATCATGGATGCGGTGCAGGGCGCACCGGTCGGCACCAACGCCACGGTGGCGACGGCCTTCGGCTGCCCGTTCGAGGGCGACCAGCCGGTCGACAAGGTCGTCGCGCAGGTGGAGCGCTACCTGTCGCTCGGCGTCGACGGGGTGACGCTCGCCGACACCACCGGCATGGCCAACCCCCGGCAGGTGGCGCGTCTCGTCGCCCGGGTGCTGCCGCTGGTCGGACCGGGACGCCTGACGCTCCACTTCCACAACACCCGCGGCCTCGGGCTGGCCAACGTGCTGGCGGCCTACGACACGGGCGCCCGGCGGTTCGATGCGGCGCTCGGGGGGCTGGGCGGCTGCCCGTTCGCGCCCGGCGCCACCGGCAACATCTGCACCGAGGATCTCGTCAGCATGGCGCACGAGATGGGCGTGCCGACCGGCCTCGACCTCCCGGCGCTGATCGGCCTGTCACGGGACCTGCCCCGCCTCGTCGGCCACGACGTGCCCGGCCAAGTCGCCAAGGCCGGCCGGCCCGGCGACCTGCATCCGGCGCCGGCCAGGGCGGCATGAATTGGAGAGCGACATCTCTGACGGACGCGACGGGCCCCCTCTCCCGTGCGGGAGAGGGTTGGGGTGAGGGACGAGAACTCTCCGGATGCGGCACGCCGTCGACGCGCCGGCAGGGGGCGCCTCGTCCGGAAATACCTGATCCCTCACCCTGTCCCTCTCCCGCACGGGACAGGGGACCTGCGCCCGGTCCGGCGAAAACGGCATCACCGGTGTGGGTCGTGAACCTGCCTACTCAAGCTTGATTTCGCGAAAAGCTGTCCATCCGAAGGCGGCACCGCTCCCCCAAATCCCAAAAAAACGGAGGAAACCATGACCGCAGCCCTGTCCGGGTCGTCGGCCGCCGAGGCCGGCGCGGCGACCGAGAACGGCATCGTCCGCAAGGTCGCGTGGCGGCTCATGCCGCTGATCATGATCTGCTACATGTTCGCGTTCTTCGACCGCATCAACATCAGCTTCGCCAAGTTCCAGCTCCAGAGCGATCTCGGCTTCAGCAACGTCGCCTACGGGCTCGGCGCGAGCATGTTCGTGGTCGGCTACGTGATCTTCGAGGTGCCCTCGAACCTGTTCCTCTACCGGGTCGGGGCGCGGCGCTGGATCGCCCGGATCATGATCTCCTGGGGCATCGCCACCGCGCTGATGATCTTCATCCACACTGAGTGGCACTTCTACGCTTTGCGCTTCCTGATCGGCGCCATGGAGGCGGGGTTCGCACCGGGCATCCTCTACTACCTGACCATCTGGTTCCCGGCCTCGCATCGCGGGCGGATTACCAGCTTCATGTTCGTGGCCTCGGCATTCTCAGGGATTTTCGGGGCGCCGGTGGCGGGGCTGATCCTCGGTGGACTCAACGGCGTCGGGGGCTTGGCCGGCTGGCAATGGCTGTTCCTGGCCGGTGGCCTGCCCTGCCTGATCCTCGGCGTGCTCGTGCTGATGCGCCTCGACGACCGGATCGCCGATGCGAAATGGCTGTCCGAGCCCGAGAAGGCGCTGCTGTCGAGCCGCATCGCCCACCACAACCGCGACATCGGCGACCACTCGCTCCTCGGGGCGATCAAGCAGCCGGGCTTCCTGATGATCGGGCTGATCTACTTCCTGCTCCAGATCGGTTCCTACGGCCTGAACTTCTGGGGGCCGGACCTGATCAAGACCGCGAGCGGTGGTCAGGCGGCCTCCGTCGGCTTCCTCACCGCGATCCCCTATATCTGCGGGGCGATCAGCATGGTGGTGATCGGGCGCCTGTCCGACGCCTCGGGCGAGCGGCCGAAATTCGTCGCCGGGCTGGCCATCGCGGCGGCGCTCGGCTTCTTCGGCGCCGGGATGTTCGATAAGCACATCGTGCCGCTGATGTTCGCCCTGGCGCTGCTGGGGGCCGGCATCGTGGCCTCGATCCCGACCTTCTGGACCCTGCCGGCCAAGCTCGTCACCGGCGTCGGCGCGGCGGGCGGCATCGCGCTGATCAACACGCTCGGCCAGTTCGGCGGCATCGTCAGCCCCGTGATGGTCGGCTGGGTGAAGGACCTCACCGGCTCGACGACGCCCGCCCTCTACGGCATCGGGGCGCTCTGCCTCGTGGCCGCCGTCCTCGCGCTCTTCGCCCTGCCGGCGAGCCTGCGCCGGAGCGATCGCTCGGCCTGAGCGGGCGGAAAACGCAGCGTCCCGGACCGGTCGGTCACGGGACGCCCAACGGGGCGGCTCGTCTGTATTCCCTTGGGTGACGTCCCAGCGCGCGCCTGAGAGCAGCGGGCGAACTGTGCCGCGTTGGCGAGCCCGCACGCCGAGAGGCAAGGGGCGCAGCGCGGACAGGCAAAACGTCGGACCGTCATTTCGAGACGCTCACGGTTCCGAAGCGGTCGAACGGGTCGATGCGCAAGTCGCCACGACTTAAGTTCTGCAATCATTCCGGCGTTGATTTACTGCCGAGATCGCCATGTCTGAGGCGATCGATAAATAATGAGACACTTTTCGTGATACCTGTCCCGCACGCGAGCGAGGTATCGTCTAGGCGCTCTGCTTGGATCTGCGGCGGCTGGTGGCGCGCGATGTCGCGTCAGACGGGAACACTGTTTCCCGAGTGATCATAAACGCTCGAAAACAGCAGACGCATTAATATTTTTAACCTTGATGTTGCTGCTCTGCGCGGCTGGGCAAAAATCCTCGCGCCGCCGGACAAGCGCCGATCCGTACATATTGTATATCTTCTGCATCCTCAGGAAACGAACTTGAGGTCGGATCAGTCTCACTCACCCGAGCGGCTTTCGGCGTCGATCTATCTCCATGCCAACATGGATGAAACTCAACACGATCGGCGGTCCCGCGAAGGTCTAACAGATGGCGAAGCTCGCAATGGATAACCTGAAAGAAACCCATCCCGTGTTCATGCTCGAGAAGGTCGGCGCCATCGTGGCGGCTTACGTGTCCCGCAACGCGGTCGAGGCCGCGGAGCTGCCGAACCTGATCGATCAGGTGCACACGGCGATCTCGGATCTGCGCGACCGGTCCGGGCAGGGCGGCGCGCGGTGGACCGGGGCGAATGCCGAGAAGGTCGAGGCGTCGATCCAGCATGACGGCCTGATCAGCTTCATCGACGGCCGGTCCTACAAGACCCTGAAGCGCCACCTCACCGCGCACGGGCTGACGCCGGAGCGCTACCGGCTCCAATACGGTCTGCCGGCTGATTATCCGATGGTCGCTCCGGGCTATGCCGCCCGGCGGTCCGAGATCGCCCGAGCGATCCAGCTCGGTCACAAGGCGGCCTGAGCGATGACGCCCGGCTATCCGCAGGGGCCGGCGCCGTCGCACGCGCCCATGCCCATGCCCATGCCCATGCCGGAAACGGCCCGGACCCGGAACGGCCTCGCGCGCCTCGCGGACGTGCTGCGTGTTCCGGTCACTGTCTTCTCCCCGGAGACGGAAGGACAGGACGAGGCGATCCTGCAGGCCGCGGATCTGGTCACGATCTTCGCGGCGATCGATAATCCCGCCGCGCGCCGGACCTGTCTGGCCTTCGTCCGGGCCATGGCGAGTTCCTGAGGCGCTGGGGGGCGCCGCAGCCGGCCGGGCGATACGCTGCCCGCTCCGTGCCCGGGGGGGCGTGCGGGGCAGGCCCAGCGAACCCGGCCGGCTGCGTTCTGAAGATGTTCCGCGTCGCGCGAAGGGCTCTGCTCTGGCAACCATCTCAGGGCTTCGCCCTGAGCACCCACCAAAGGGCTGAAGCCCTTTGGAAACCCGAATCCCGGATCGAACTGGCACGCAGACAGCATCGTCCCGAGGCCGGCGCTCACCGGTCGGGATGATGCCCGCGCGTCAGAACACGTGGCGCAGGATGAAGAACAATCCGGCCGCGAGGGTGATGGCGGCCGGCAGGGTCATGACCCAGGCCAGCGCCATGTTGCGCACCGTCGACATCTGGAGCCCCGAGCCGTTGGCCGCCATCGTCCCGGCGACGCCCGACGACAGGATATGGGTGGTCGAAACCGGCAAGCCGTAGAGTTCGGCGAGCCCGATCGTGCCGGCGGCCACGATCTCGGCGGAGGCACCCTGTGCGTAGGTCAGGTGCGTCTTGCCGATCTTCTCGCCCACCGTCACGACGATGCGCTTCCAGCCGACCATGGTGCCGAGGCCGAGCGCCAGGGCCACGCAGATCTTCACCCAGCCCGGGATGTAGCGCGTGCCGTCGTTGAGCAGCCCCGCGTAGCGCTTCAGGGTGCCGGTCTCGGCGTCCGAGAGGTCGGCGCCCGTCTTCGGCAGGAGCCGCACCGCGTCGGCAGCGAGGTACATGTCGCTGCGCATGTTCTGCGTCTGGGCGGCCGGCACCGTGCGGATCGCGCCATAGTTCTTCACGTTGGCGGCGATGTCGTTGGAAAGCGCCGCGAGGGCCGCGAAGACGGGCGCGCGGTTCAGGTCCTTGGTCTTCAGCGCCTCCGTCACCGTCCGGCGCGCTTCGGCCGCCTCCGGCACCGGGGTCCCGGGGGCACGGGCGGAGAAGACCTGGCTCGCCGAGGTCGAGGCCTGCACGAAGATCGGCGTCGTGTCGTCCGCCATGGTGCGGTTCAGCGCGTAGGCCGTGGGGGCGGCGCCGATCAGGATCAACATGATCAGGCCCATGCCCTTCTGGCCGTCATTGCCCCCGTGGAAGAACGAGACCAGCGTGCAGGTCAGGATCAGCAGGCTCCGGATCCACAGGGGGGGCGGCGTGTCGCCCTTCGGCGCCTCGTAGAGGTCCTTGCGGCGCACGGTGAATTTCAGGGCGAGCAGCAGCAGCGCCGCCAGCACGAAGCCGCAGATCGGCGAGAACAGCAGCGCCTTGAACACGTTGAAGGCCTGACCCCAGTCGACGCCGGAGGTACCGTCCGCGCCGCTCATCAACTGGTTGGCGAGGCCGACGCCGAGCACTGAACCGATCAGCGCGTGGGACGAGGAATTCGGCAGCCCGAACGCCCAGGTGCCGAGATTCCAGATGATCGCCGCCAGCAGCAGCGCGAAGATCATCGCGTAGCCCGCTCCCGAGCCGACATGGAGGATCAACTCCACTGGCAGCAGGGTGACGATGGCGTAGGCCACGGCCCCGGAGGAGAGCATCACGCCGAGGAAGTTGAAGAAGCCCGACCAGATCACCGCCACGAGCGGTGGCAGCGAGTGGGTGTAGATCACCGTGGCGACGGCGTTGGCGGTGTCGTGGAACCCGTTCACGAACTCGAAGGCGAGGGCGATCAACAGAGCGAGACCCAGCAGCGCGAAGGCGCCGTAGGCCAGGGGCGCTTCGCCCGCCGCGTTCATGTCGGTGATCAGGCTCACGACCGCGTAGCCGAGCCCCGCCACTAGGACGAGGAGGAAGGCGATCACGCCGCCGGGGTGCATCCCATGATCGAGGCGGGGGGCGCCGGCCGGTCGACTTCCTGCGGCCCCCGGTGACGACATCACGGCGGAATCGGACATGAACCCTCACGCGGAATCGAGTGTGTTGGTAAAAGCGGCCTTAAGAGGCGCCCGTGACGCTTCGGTGACGCGAGGTCGCAACCCGGGCCGCTGGGAACAGCATTCGCGCGGTGAACGACTTCACTTTGTCGTCATTGATCTTGCGGGCCGTAGATTTCAGTTGGACGGCAGCTTGCACCAACAGCAAGATTCAGCGCTGCGATCTCCGCCCGAATGATCGGGTCGACAGACTCTATGGGCGCAGCGGGAGCTTTCTGGAAAACAGAAGAAAGACATCGCAACACGGCATCATGTGTTGGCTAAGTTAATTTCCTGTTGCTCAAATGCGACATGAAGCTCTTTTGCTTATTATGACTGGATTATGACGTAACCGGGTCCGGCGTTTTCGCTAAATCTCCCGCCGCAGCCGAATGGCCGCGGGCTTTGGGGGCCGGATATGAGATTGCAATACGGGGTTTCGATTGCGGCCTTGACGGTCGCGGCCTTCGGTTCCGGCGCACAGGCACAGACCACCAACACGACGCCGTCCGATGTGAACGTGCTCAATCTTCTGGCGCCGTATCTGGCGCTCAACGCGACGGCCACCGGCCAGCAGACCCTGCAACTCAACCTCGCGCAGTCAGCCACCACCAACACCGGCGCCGGCCTCGCGCAGCAGCAGCTCGCGATCAGCGACAAGAACCTCCTCGGCTCGGCCAGCAACAACCTGTCTTCGTCGGGGCTCGGCACCTACGGCGTGGCCGCCAACCTCGCGGGCGGCCTGCCGGCCCAGACCCCGATCAATGGGATCGTCCCGCAGCAGCGCGTGGGTGGCCTCGGCGCCCAGCTCGGCCCGATCTACCAGCGCGGCGTCGCGCAGGGGGGCACCGGCCCGCTCGGCAGCGTGGTCAACCTCTTGGTCGGCGCCTACACGTTCAGCGGCAACAATCTCGGCGTCGCCAAGAACTACTTCGCCAACGGTGCGGCCAACAACCCGAGCGTGACGCCGAACAACTATGTCGCGACTCCGGCCGTCGCACCCGCCGGCTACAGCCTGCCGGCCTATAACGGCCTGCCCAACACCACCAACAGCGTCTACGATCTCGCCTACGGCGTCACCAACACGCAACCGGGCCAAGACGTCTACGGCTCCTCCCGGCCGGTCCAGGCAGCACCCGCCCGCTTCAACATCTACGATCCGACGGCGCTCAGCGGGATCGCCACCAACCCGTCCTTCCCGAGCGGCCACACCACCTACGCGTTCACGGACGGCATCCTGCTGGCGATGCTCGTGCCGCAGCAGTACCAGAGCATGCTCGCCCGCGCGGCCGACTACGGCAACAGCCGCATCGCGCTCGGCGTGCACTACCCGCTCGACATCATCGGCGGCCGGGCGCTGGCGGCCTACAACTTGGCCCAGGCGTTCACCAACCCGGCCTACATCAACAACGCCGCGGTGACCGGCACGGCGATCAACCTGCCCGCCCAGTTCGTCGCGGCCCAGGCCCAGCTCCAGGCCTACCTCGCCGCCCAGTGCGGCAACACCGTCGCGGCCTGCGCGGGGAGCGCCGCCAATCAGGCCGGCAACCCCTACATCCCCTCGGCCGCCAACCAAGTTGCCTACCAGAGCCGCCTGACCTACGGCCTGCCGACGCTGAGCTTCGCCCAGGCGCCGCGCGAGCAGGCCCCCGCCAACGGGCCCGACGCCTCGATCCTGCTCGCGCCGCTCTACGGCGGCTCGACCGGCGCCGCCCGCACCCTCGCGCCCAATGGCGGCCTGTACGGTCAGCTCTCCACCGGGACGATCAGCCAGATCCTAGTCAACACCGAGACCAACGCGCTCGCCGCCTTCTACGGCAGCCCGCTCAGCTACTGGAGCCGCCTCGACCTCTATTCCGCCGCCGGCTACTTCGGGAACGTCACCGGCACCCTGACCATGGACACCACCGATCGCCTCGGCATCGACGTCGCCGTCGGCCAGGGCGGTGCCCTGTACGCCAACGGCACGATCTCCGGCACCGCCTTCGTCGGCTCCGGCGGTCTGCTCGGCGGCTCGGGCACGCTGGGCGGGATCAGCGCGCTGTCGGGCGGCACGGTGTCGCCGGGCAACTCGATCGGCACGCTCTCCGTCACCGGCAACGTCGCCTTCGCACCGGGCTCGACCTACCGGGTCGAGGCCAACGCCGCCGGACAGGCCGACCGGATCACCGCCGCGGGCGTCGCCGCGCTCGGCGGCGGCACCGTGCAGGTGCTGGCCGCCTCGGGCAGCTACAATCCACGCACCACCTACACGATCCTGTCGGCCACGGGCGGCGTGTCGGGCCAGTTCGCGGGCGTCACGTCGAACCTTGCCTTCCTCAGCCCGGGCCTGCGCTACCTGCCCAACGAAGTCGACCTGACGCTCACCCGCAACGACGTGCCGTTCTCCGCCAGCGCCACCAGCCGAAACGGCAGCGCGGCGGCCAACGCCGTCCAGGCGATCGGCCCCGGCCGGCTCACCGATGCGGCTGTGGGCTTCACCACCGGCGAGGCGGAGAGCGGCTTCCGGGCGCTCGCGGGCGACATCCACGCCAGCACCGTCTCCACCGCCTACGAGACCGCCTTCTTCGTGCGCGAGGCCGTGCTCGACCGGCTGCGCTGGGGCGATCCCGGCACAGGGCTCGACTACGGCACCCTGCCGGCCGCCTACACGGCCGACCTGCCCGGCCGGGCTCCGGTGGTGGCGAACGTGCCGGTGCGCACCCTCGACCCGCAGGTATTCGGGCTGTGGGGCCAGGGGTTCGGCGCGTTCGGCACGGCCGATGGCGGCGGCAACGCGTTCGACCTCGACCGGCAGATTGCGGGCTTCGCGGCGGGCGCGGACATACGCTTGGCCAACGGGCTGCGCTTCGGCGTGGTCGGCGGCTACACCGAGGCGTATCTCGACAGCGCCGGCCGGGTCGGCGGCCAGAGCCGGGCGGAGAGCGCCACGCTCAAGAGCGGGTTCGGCGGCGTGTACGGTGGGTATGAGGTCGGCCCGCTGTCGCTGCGGCTGGGTGCGATCTACGCCGACACGGATGCGCGCACCCGCCGGGCGGTGCTGTACGGGCTGTCCGACACGCTGAGCGGGCACGGTGGCGGCTACACCGTGCAGGGCTTCGGCGAGATCGGCTGGAAGATCCCGCTGGGCGCGCCTGCGGTGGCGGCCCTGGTGTCGAAGGACGGGGCCGCGGTCGCGGTTCAGCCGACGGCGACTTATGTCGAGCCGTTCGTGGGTGGGGCCTATGTCGGGATCCGGCGGGACGGGTTTACCGAGGCCGGAGGCGCGGCGGCGCTGGTGAGCTTTGCCCGGGACTACGATCTGGGCGCGGTGACGGCGGGCGTGCGGGCGCAGACGAACCTGGATCTGGGTCTGGGCCTGCCGGTGACGCTGCGGGGCTTGGTCGGCTACCGGCGCGCGTTCGGCGACGTGGTGCCGACTGCGCTGCTGCGCTTCGGTGCCGGCGGCCCGGCGTTCCTGAGCGCGGGCGTCCCGATCGACCGGGACGCGCTGGTGGCGCAGGTCGGGCTCGATCTGGCGGTGGCGCCGAACGTGACGCTCGGCGTGGCCTATACCGGCCAGACCGGCAGCCGCGCGCAGGATCAGGCCGTGAAGGGCAACTTCACCCTCCGGTTCTGAGGACCTGTCCGACGGGAGCGCGGATGGCGCCCGTCCTGGTTTCGAAAGGGCTGAGCCCTTTGGAAACCCGGGACCCCGGGGCGCGCCGGACTGCAGGATTCCGATCCATCCCGCGCGTGTCACACGACTGACGCGGTCCGGCCGTTAGCGACCGGGCCGCGCACGATGCTGAACGGGGACCCGCATGATTGACGCCACGGTGCCGGCTCTCGCCCTCGGCGCGCTTCTGTCCCTCGTCCAAATCGGCAGCATCGCCATCGCGGCCCGGCGCCTTGGCAGGATCCACGGGCCGTCGCGGTTTCCGGCAGGGGCGCCCGTCTCCCTGGTCCGCCCGCTGCGCGGCCTGGAAGCCTACAGCGAGGAGATGCTCACCCGGAGCTTCCGCCTCGACTATCCCGCCTACGAGCTGATCTTCTGCGTGGCCGACCCGGCCGATCCGATCGTGCCCCTGGTCGAGCGCCTGATCGCCGCCCACCCCCGGGTTCCGGCCCGCCTGATCCTCGGCGACGAGCGCGTCAGCGACAATCCGAAGCTGAACAACTGTCTGCGCGGCTGGCGCGCCGCCGCGCACGAGTGGGTGGTGCTGGCCGATTCCAACGTGGCCATGCCGCCGGATTACCTCCAGCGCCTTCAGGCGGCGTGGCGCGACGACACCGGTCTCGTCTGCTCGACCCCCGTGGGCGCCCGCCCGGGCAGCTTCATGGCCGAGGTGGAATGCGCCTTCCTCAACACCCTCCAGGCGCGCTGGCAATACGCCGCCGAGGCGTTCGGCCTGGGCTTCGCGCAGGGCAAGAGCATGCTCTGGCACAAGCCGTTCCTGGAAGCGCACGGTGGGCTCCAGGCGCTCGCCGCCGAGATCGCCGAGGACGCGGCCGCCACCAAGCTCGTGCGGGCCGCCGGCAAGCGCGTCCACCTCGTGGCGAGCCCGTTCGAGCAGCCGCTGGGCCCGCGCGGCTTCCGGGAGGTCTGGGCGCGGCAGCTGCGCTGGGCTCGGCTGCGGCGTGTGACCTTCCCGCTGTTCTTCGCCCCCGAGATCGGCAGCGGCGTCCTGCTGCCGGCGCTGCTGCTGGCGCTCTGGGCCGGCAGCCTTGGCGGGGTCGTCGGCGCTGCATGCCTCGCGGCCCTGTGCTATGCCGCCGAGGTCGGGCTCGCGATCCGCGCCGGCTGGCAGCGCGCCCCCCGCATGCTGGCGGCCTTCCTGGTGCGCGACGCCCTGATCCCGGCGATCTGGCTGGGCGCCTGGGTGCAGCGCGCGATCGTGTGGCGTGGCAACGCCATGGATGTTCGCCCGCGCCGGGCCGCCGAGGCGCGGACCTATGCGCCGACGGCCTGATTGCGGTCGCCCCGCGCTCCGGAGGTGAAGACGTGACGCGCCGCTACGCCTTGTATTGGCTGCCCGCCCCGGGCTCCCCCCTGGAGGCCTTCGGCCGGAGCGTGCTCGGGTACGACACCATCTCCGGGGAGGCGGTCGCACACCCAGCGGGACTGCGCGAACTCGCCGCCGTCAACGCGGGCGCCCGGGTCTACGGTTTTCACGCGACGCTCAAGGCGCCGATGCGCCTCGCGCCGGGGGTGACGGAGGCCGATCTTGTCGTCGCCGCCCGCGGCCTCGCGACCCCGCACCCGCCGGTCGTGCTCGGGCCGCTGCGCGTCGCGGCGCTCGGACGGTTCCTCGCCCTGGTGCCGGAGGTGCCGCCGCCGGAACTCGGCCTGCTCGCGGCGGAATGCGTCGCGGCCCTCGATCCCCTGCGGGCGCCCCTCACCGAGGCCGAGCGCGCCAAGCGCCGGCCGGAGCGCCTGGATCCGCGCGCCCGTGCCCTGCTCGACCGCTGGGGCTATCCGCACGTGTTCGAAGCCTTCCGCTTCCACATGACCCTGACCGATGCCCTGCCGGAGCCCGATCGCGACGGCTGGTACCGCCGCCTCGCCGAGGCCTACGCCGCCTCGGGCGCGGAACCGGTGACAATCGACGCGATCTGCCTTCTGACCCAGGATGCGGGCGGGCCGTTCCGGCTCCTGGCGCGCCTGCCCTTCGGTGCGTCCCATGGCTGAGGTTCCCAAGGCTTCCCCGCACCTCGGCCTCGAACCCGCGGTCGACGCCAGCGCCCGGGTCGAATCCTGCCGACTCGGCCACTACACCGAGATCGGCGCCCGGACCCGCCTGACCGAGACGAGCCTGGACGATTATTCCTACATCGGCCAGGACGGCGAGGTGATCTACACGACGATCGGCAAGTTCTGCTCGATCGCCGCCAGCGTGCGGATCAACCCGGGCAATCACCCGATGGAGCGCGCCTCGCAGGCCCACTTCACCTATCGGGCGCGCGCCTATTGGCCCGAGGAAGCGGACGAGGCCGCCTACTTCGACCGGCGCCGGGCGAGCCCCGTCACGATCGGCCACGATGTCTGGATCGGCCACGGCGTGGTGGTCCTGCCCGGCCGAACCATCGGCACCGGTGCGGTGGTGGGGGCGGGCGCGATCGTCACGCGCGACGTCGCCCCCTACGCGATCGTGGTCGGCAACCCGGCCCGGCCGGTCCGGCGCCGGTTCCCCGAGGATATCGCCGCGCGGCTGGAGCGCCTCGCGTGGTGGGACTGGGACCACGAACGCCTGCGCCGTGCGCTTCCGGATTTCCGCGCCCTGTCGATCGAAGCATTCCTCGATCGATACGAAACGTGAGGCCGCTATCGGGTAGATATCCTGCGCCGGCAAACAACATCAAAATGTATTCGTCATCCAATCGTCGCGTAAGCGGCGTTTAGCTGCGGCTATTCCGCAGCGGATGGATGCATGCTCGTCATCGAGGATCTTACGCGCCAGTACGGTGACCGGCGTGCCGTGGACGGCGTCACGTTGCGAATCGAGCCGGGCAGCTTCGTCGGTGTGATCGGCCGGTCCGGCGCCGGCAAGTCGACGTTGCTGCGGCTGATCAACCGGCTGGCGGACGCGAGTTCGGGCCGTATCCTCCACGACGGGCGCGACGTCACAGCCCTGAAGGGTCGGCATCTGCGGGAGTGGCGCACGCGCTGCGCCATGATCTTCCAGCAGTTCAATCTCGTCGGACGCCTCGATGTGATGACCAACGTGCTGATGGGGCGGCTCAGCCACGTGCCGAGCCCTCGGGCCTTGCTGCGCCTGTGGTCCGATGAGGACCGGGCAATGGCGCTCGCCGCCCTGGAGAGCTTCGACATGGGCGAGTTCGCCGGCCAGCGGGCCGACGGACTGTCGGGCGGCCAGCAGCAGCGCGTGGCGATCGCCCGCGCCCTCGTGCAGGAGCCGCAGATCCTGCTGGCCGATGAGCCGGTGGCCTCCCTCGACCCGCGCAACACCCGCCTCGTGATGGACGCGCTCGCCGAGGTGAACCGGCGCTACGGCATCACGGTGCTGTGCAACCTGCACTCGCTCGACTTGGCTCGCGCCTATTGCGACCGCCTCGTCGGACTCGCCGACGGCCGCGTGGTGTTCGAGGGCGGCCCGTTCGACCTGACCGAGGATGTGGCGCGCCGGCTCTACGGGCTGGAGGCTGGCGAGGTGCTGGACGATTCGGCCCAGCGGGAGGCGGAGCAGCGGGCGGCGCTGCCGGGTCGCGTTCCGGCTCGGCCGATCCGCGAGGCCGCCATCGGCGCCTGAATCGGGCCCCGGCCCCAAAACAAACGACAGATCGGGAAACGCCCGGCCGACCCAGAGGGCGGCCGAAGCCCGCACCAACGCCGAAGGACCGTACGATGATCACCCGACGCACCCTCGCCGCCGCCGCGGCGGCCCTCGCCCTGCTCGGCCTGCCTGCCGCCGCCGAGGACTGGAAGGCCAAGTATCCCGAGCTGACGCTGGCGGTCATCCCGGTGGAGAACGCGAGCGGCACCGTCGACCGCTACACGCCGCTGGCGGGTTATCTCACCAAGGCGCTCGGCGTGCCGGTGAAGCTGCGGGTGGCGAGCGATTACGCCGCGGTGATCGAGGGCCAGCGGGCCGGCAACATCCAGATCGGGTATTACGGCGCCGCCTCGCTCTCCCGCGCCGTCATGACCGGCGTGAAGATCGAGCCGGTCGCGAGCCCGAAGCACGAGACCGGCATCTCGGGCTACTATTCCGTGGTCTACGTGCTGGCTTCGAGCCCCTACAAGACGGTCGCGGATCTCAAGGACAAGAACCTCGCCCTGGTCGATCCGAACTCGACCTCGGGCAATCAGGCGCCGCGCTTCTTCCTGCGGCGGGCCGGCTACGATGTGGACAAGTTCTTCGGCAAGGTCTTCTTCGCCGGAAGTCACGAGAACGCCGTGCTGGCGCTGACCCAGGGCACCGCCGACGCGGCGGCGAATTTCTGGAATTCCGAGGCCGACAACAATCTCGCGCGCATGCTGACCAAGGGCATCGTCAAGGATGCCCAGGGGCGGTCGATGACGAAGGACGACTTCCGGACCGTGTTCAAGTCCGATCTCCTGCCGGGGGATGCCTACGCCGTGCTGTCCAGCCTGCCGGACGACCTGAAGACCAAGATCCGCGACGCGCTCCTCGCCCTGCCGACCGCCGACAAGGCGGCCTTCGACCGGCTGTCGGACGGCAAGGATCTCGGCATCATCCCGGCGACGATCCAGGACTACCAGCCGGTCATCGACATGCTGCGGTTCAACGACGAGCAACGCAAGAAATCCTGATCCGGACCGTCGGCCTTGCGTAGCCTGACCAAGCTGCCGCCGGAGCGGGAAGCCGCCCTCTCCGGCCTCTACGCGGCGGCGACCGGCGCCGCGCGCCGCCGCACGCTCGCGGGCTTCGCACTCGTGGCGGTGCTCGCCGTGCTGGCGGGGCTCGTCGCCGAGGTGCGGCCGCTGATCTTCGCCGAGAACATCGGCAAGTTCACCGCCTACATCCGGCAGATCCTGCCGCCGGTTGGCCTCGACCACCCGGTCGCAGACCTGCGCGAGTGGTACTGGGGCCTGTCCGGCTGGCTGGCGCTGCTGGGTGAGACCCTGTTGATGGCCTATCTCGGCACGCTGCTCGGGGGACTCGCGGGCTTCGTCCTCAGCTTCGCCGGCTCCGCCAACCTCATGCGGTCGCGCGTACTGCGTCTGCTGACCACGCGCTTCCTGGAGATCTGCCGCACCGTCCCGGACATCGTGTTCGCGCTGATCTTCGTGATCGCCTTCGGTCTCGGGCCCATGGTCGGCGTGCTGGCCATCGCGATCCACACCACGGGGGCGCTGGGCAAGCTGTTCTCCGAGGTGGTCGAGAACATCGACATGCGCCCCGTCGAGGGTCTGTCCGCCGCGGGTGCCACCTGGGTCGAGACGGTGCGCTTCGCCGTGCTGCCACAGGTTCTGTCGAACTTCGCCTCCTACGGGCTGCTGCGGTTCGAGATCAACGTGCGCGGGGCGGCCGTTCTCGGCTTCGTCGGCGCGGGCGGTATCGGCCAGGAGTTCCTGGGCGCGATTCGCAACTTCTACTATGCGGATGTGAGTGCGATCCTCGTGCTGATCATCCTGACGGTGTTCTGCATCGACCTCGCCACCGAGCAGGTCCGTCACCGGTTGATCGGCCCGGAGAACCCCCGATGAGCGCGGCCCGGACCGGAAACCTGCGGGCTGAGGCCCGGGACAATCTCGCGCGGCTGCGCGGTCGCTATCCTGCGCAGTTCCGGGTTGATTGGGCCGCACGAGCCCGATTCGGCCTCGGGCTCGGTGTCCTGATCGGCCTTGCCGCCCTGGCATGCTGGCGCCTCGACGTTTCCGCGGCGCGGATCCTCAACGGGCTCGGGCGGCTCGGCTCCTTCGCGGTGCTGATGCTGCCGCCGTCCCCGGAGGGCCATCTCTGGACCTTCCTGCACGCCCTCGGCGAGACCCTGGGCATCGCGTTCCTCGGCACGCTGACGGCGGCGATCCTGGCCTTCCCGGTCGCGTTTTTGGCGGCGCGCAACGTTGTGTCGAACCCCTTCGCGCATTTCGCCGTCCGGCGCGGCCTCGACGTGATGCGCTCGGTCGACGTGCTGATCTGGGCGCTGATCTGGATCAACGTCGTGGGCTTGGGCCCCTTCGCGGGGGCACTCGCCATTGCGTGCTCGGATTTCGGGGCGCTCGGCAAGCTGTTCTCGGAGGCGGTCGAGACCTGCGACCGGCGCCCCGGCGAGGGCGTCGTCGCCTCGGGTGGCTCCAGCCTCCACCGGATCCGTTTCGGGCTGATTCCCGGGGTGCTGCCGGTGCTGGCGAGCCAGGTGCTATACTTCTTCGAATCGAACACCCGCTCGGCGACGATCATCGGCATCGTCGGCGCGGGCGGCATCGGCCAGTACCTGACCGAGCTGATCCGCGTGCTGGAACTGCAGCAGGTCGCGTTCCTGGTGCTGATGATCCTCGTCACCGTGGCGGCGATCGACTGGGTCTCGACCCGGCTCCGGCGGGCACTTATCGGGCCGGCGGCGCGCTGAGCGGGTCATGGTTTCCAAAGGACGTGTCCTTTGGCGGGTGCAGGGCAGAGCCCTGCAGACGGATCTCCGACCCCCGGAAGGGGGGCGGAGATCCGTTCGTCGGGATTTCACCCCGACACCCCACCAAAGGGCCACGCCCTTTGGAAACCCATCCGCTCGATTGAGACGCTTCGGCCCTCAGCCGCCGATCACCAGCTCCACCCGGTCGGCGGCGAACAGGGTCCGGTTCGCCTGGATCGGCACGCCCGCGGGATCGATATTGACGCTCGACACCACCAGTACGACCCGCCCCGGCGCGATGTCGAGCCGGGCCGCCTCCTGGGCTTCGGCCAGGCGGGCGCGGACGCGTGTCGAGAGCCGCGTGTAGTCGTGGACGCCGCAGGCCGCGAGCGCCCGGGTGATCGAGCCGCGCTCGGCATAGGCCTCGGCGAAGCCGGCAAAGCGCGGCAGCGGCACCCAGGTCAACGAGGTGGAGAGGGGTGCGTCGTCGGCCCGGTGGACCGTCAGCAGTTCCAGCACCGGCGCGCCGGGGGCGATGGCCAGCGCCGCCGCCGGCTCGGGCGCGGCCGCGACGGTGGCCGACGCGATGAGATCGCCCCAGGCTTCCCGCCCGGCCTCGGCGACGATCTCCGAGAAGCGCGTGCGCGGCCCGATCGGGTAGGCGAGCGGCGGCTCCTCCACGAAGGTGCCGCGGCCCTGGCTGGCGCGCACGAGGCCGCCCTCGGCCAGGGCGGCGAGCGCCCGGCGGACGGTATGCCGGTTCACCGCGAAGCGCGCCGCGAGCGCCGCCTCGGTGGGCAGTTGCTGGCCGGGCGCGTATCGGCCCGCCGCGATATCGGCCGTGAGCGTGTCGGCGATCTGCCGCCACGCCGTCAGCCCTTCGCCCCGGACGAGGCCGGGCGCCTGTGCCTCTGCTTCCATCCTGTCATCCAAACTTCATTTGTCCGGCGGGCGCCAGTTGTCTATAGATCTATACAACGATGCGACGGAGGGATTCGCGATGACCCCGAACCCAGCAGGCCCAGAACCCGGACCCGAGATCGTGGCCCGGCAGGCCGTGATGGCCCTGTGCGCCGACGCGAGCCGGACTGAATTGGAAGCCGCGCTGACGCGTGTTGATGTCCCCGCTGCCGAGGACTTGCGCCCCCCAGAGACCGGTCTCGTGATGGCCACTGGCCGGATCGGCGGCGATGGGCGCCCGTTCCATGTCGGCGAGGTCAGCGTCACCCGGGCGGCGATCCGTCTGGCGGATGGGGGCACGGGCTTCGCCTACCATCTCGGCCGCGACCGGACGAAGGCGCGCCTCGCCGCGATCCTCGACGCGCTCTGGCAGGATCCGGCGCAACGCGCCCACGTCGAGGCCGCCCTGGCGGATGCCGCCGACCGGGCCGAGGCAGATCGCTGGAAGGCGGCGCGGCAGACCGCCGCCACGCGGGTCGAGTTCCTGACCGTCGCCCGTGGGGAGGATTGAGCATGCTCGCACCCGGCTTCGCCGATCCGGTCCACGACGCCCAGGCGACGTTCCGCGCCGTGATGGACGCCCTCGCCCGGCCGGGGCTGCCCCGGCCGCTCATCCCGGGCCTGACCCCGCCGGCGCCGCTGACGCCGGAACTCGCCGCCGTCGCGCTCACCCTGGCCGACGCCGACACGCCGGTCTGGCTCGATGCCGGGCTCGCGGCGTCGCCCGCGGT
Source organism: Methylobacterium sp. GC_Met_3 (assembly GCF_026540775.1). NCBI lineage: Bacteria > Pseudomonadati > Pseudomonadota > Alphaproteobacteria > Hyphomicrobiales > Methylobacteriaceae > Methylobacterium > Methylobacterium sp. GC_Met_3. The sequence goes on along the minus strand of NZ_JALNUL010000017.1, from coordinate 7,746 downwards.
CGCCGCCTACCTGCGCTTCCACACCGGCGCTCCCCTCACGGAGGACCCGGCCGCGGCCGCCTTCGCGCTGATCAGCGATCCGGCCCGCTGCCCGCCGCTGAACGCCTTCGCCCCCGGCACGCCGGCCTATCCCGACACGTCCACGACGCTCGTGCTCGCCCTCGACGCGATCACCGCGGGGGAGGGGCTGTGCCTGACCGGGCCCGGCATCCGCGGTACCACCCGCGTCGCGCTGGCGCCGCTGCCGGAGGGCTTCGTCGCGCAGCTCGCCGGGAACCGCGCGGATTTCCCCCTCGGCGTCGACCTGATCCTGACCGCCCCCGGCCGCGTGGCCGGGCTGCCGCGCTCCACAGCCGTCACGGAGGGCTGACCCATGTATGTGGCCGTGAAGGGCGGCGAAGCCGCCATCGACAACGCCCACCGGCTGCTCGCCGAGGCGCGCCGGGGCGACACCACCGTGCCGGAACTGTCCGTGGCGCAGATCCGCGAGCAGATGGCGCTGCTGGTCGACCGGGTGATGACCGAGGGCTCGCTCTACGACCCCGATCTCGCGGCGCTCGCCCTGAAGCAGGCCCGCGGCGATGTGGTCGAAGCGGTGTTCCTGGTCCGCGCCTATCGGACGACGCTGCCGCGCTTCGGCGCCTCCGTGCCGCTCGAGACTGGTGCCATGGCGGTGGCCCGCCGGGTCTCGGCGACCTTCAAGGATCTGCCGGGCGGGCAGGTGCTCGGGCCGACCTTCGACTACACGCATCGGTTGATCGATTTCGCGCTGGCCGCGGAGGGTGAGATCGAGACTGCCGCCGAGGCCGAGCCCCGCGCCGATGCCGCGATCTGTCCCCGCGTCACCGACCTGCTGGCCCAGGACGGGCTGATCGAGGCCTCGCCGCAGGACGAGGGCGCCCCCGTGGGCGATCTCACCCGCGAGCCCGTGGATTACCCAGCCGACCGGGCCCTGCGCCTCCAGGCGCTCGCCCGGGGCGACGAGGGCTTCGTGCTCGGCCTCGCCTACTCGACCCAGCGTGGTTACGGCCGCACCCACCCGTTCGTGGGCGAGATCCGGGTCGGCGAGGTGGCCGTGGAGTTCGTGCCCGAGGAGTTGGGCTTCGCGGTGCCGCTCGGCCGGGTGCAGCTCACCGAGTGCCAGATGGTCAACCAGTTCAAGGGTTCGGGCGCGGCGCCGCCGCAATTCACCCGCGGCTACGGGCTGAGCTTCGGCCAGAGCGAGCGCAAGGCCATGGCGATGGCGCTGGTGGATCGCGCTCTGCGCGCCGAGGAGTTGGGCGAGCCGGTGGTGAGTCCAGCGCAGGACCAGGAATTCGTCCTCGCCCATTGCGACAGCCTCCAGGCGACCGGCTTCGTCGAGCACCTCAAGCTGCCCCACTACGTCGACTTCCAGGCGGAGTTGGAGCTGGTTCGCCGGCTAAGGGCCGAATTCGAGCAGAGATCCGAGCCCGTCAAGATGCAGGAGGCCGCGGAATGAGCGGGACACATACGGTCTTCCCTCCCCCCTCTGCGGGGGAGGGTAGCCTGCGCAACAGGGGGGGAGAGGGGAGCGACGGTGCAGAACGAAGCTCTCCCCCTCATGAAGATCGCGCCCTATCCGGAAGCCGGGTTCCCCTCTTGCGGGACTTCGTCCCGGCCCAACCCCTGCTGACGCAGGGGCCACCCTCCCCCATCCCAAGTCGGGCTCGCCCGACTTGGGACGAGCAGGATGCCGATCTCGGGCAGGCCCGAGATCGGTCGGGGGGAGGGAGTGCTGCGGAGCCGTCCGCTCCGCAATCCGGCTACAACTTCGCCTATCTCGACGAGGGCACGAAGCGGATGATCCGCCGGGCGATCCTCAAGGGGATTGCGGTTCCGGGCTATCAGGTGCCCTTCGCCTCCCGCGAGATGCCGATGCCCTACGGTTGGGGCACCGGCGGCGTGCAGGTCACCGCCGCGATCCTCGGCCGGGCGGACGTGCTCAAGGTGATCGACCAGGGCGCCGACGACACCACCAACGCGGTCTCGATCCGCCGGTTCTTCGCCAAGACCTCCGGGGTGGCCACCACCACCCGCACCGCGGAGGCGACGGTGATCCAGACGCGCCATCGGATCCCCGAGACGCCGCTCACCGAGGGCCAGACCCTGGTCTATCAGGTGCCGATTCCCGAGCCCCTGCGCTACCTCGAACCGCGTGAGACCGAGACCCGCCAGCTCCACGCGCTCGCGGAATACGGCGCCATGCACGTGAAGCTCTACGAGGATATCAGCCGCCACGGGCACATCGCCACCACCTACGCCTACCCGGTCGAGGTGGCGGGCCGCTACGTGATGGACCCGTCGCCGACGCCGAAATTCGACAACCCCAAGATGGACGACTGCCCGGCGCTTCAGCTCTTTGGCGCAGGGCGCGAGCGGCGGATCTACGCGGTGCCGCCCTACACGCGCGTGCGCAGCCTCGACTTCGAGGACCATCCGTTCCGGGTGCAGGAATTCACCCACCCGTGCGCCCTGTGCGGGGCCGAGGGCGTCTATCTCGACGAGGTGCTGCTCGACGATGCCGGCAAGCGGATGTTCGTCTGCTCGGACACCGACCATTGCGAGGGGCGCCGCGCGGACGGCCATGTCGGCACGGGAGAGGCGATATGACCGGTCTCACGGTCCGCCGGGCCGGGACGCCCGACCTCCCGGCCATCCTCGACCTCTACGCCGAGCTGAACAGCGGGCGGGTGGCCAGCCTGGAGCAGGCCGAGGCGCTGCTCGACCGGCTCAAGACGGCCTATCCCGATTACGGGCTCTACGTGGCCGAGGTCGAGGGCGCGATCGTCGGCACCTTCTGCCTCATCATCCTCGACAACATCGCCCATTGGGGCATGCCCTCGGCGCTGGTCGAGAGCGTCGTGGTCTCGTCGGGGCAGCGCGGCGGCGGTCTCGGCCGGGCGATGATGCACGAGGCGTTCCGCCTCGCCCAGGCGCGGGGCTGCTACAAGCTCGCTTTGTCGTCGAATGTCGACGCCAAGCCCGCGCATGTCTTCTACGAGCGCCTCGGCTTCGAGCGCTACGGCTACAGCTTCCGCCTGGATCCGCCCTTCACGCCTGCCGCCGCCGAGGTGACCCCATGAGCGAGCCCCTGCTTCAGGTCCGCGGGCTGGCCAAGCGCTACGGCGCCCGCCTCGCCTGCGCCGACGTGTCGTTCGACCTCGTCCCCGGCGAGGTGCTGGCGATCGTGGGCGAATCCGGCTCCGGCAAGTCGACGCTGCTCTCCCTGATCGCCACCGAACTGGCCCCGGATTCCGGGACGGTCTCCTACCGGATGCGCGACGGCGCGCTGCGTGACCTCGCCGGCTTGAGTGAGGCCGGGCGCCGGGCACTGATGCGCACCGACTGGGGTTTTGTGCGCCAGGACGCGACGAAGGGCCTGCGCATGGCGGTTTCGGCCGGCGGCAATGTCGGTGAGCGCCTGATGGGGCTCGGCGAGCGGCATTACGGCCGGATCCGCGCCCAGGCCCTCGACTGGCTTGGCCGGGTGGAGATCGATGCCGGCCGGATCGACGACCCGCCGAGTCAGTTCTCGGGCGGCATGCGTCAGCGCCTGCAGATCGCCCGCAACCTCGTCACGGCTCCGCGCCTCGTGCTGATGGACGAGCCGACCTCGGGTCTTGACGTCTCGGTCCAGGCCCGGTTGCTCGACCTGATCCGTCGGCTCTCGGCCGAACTCGGGCTCGCCGTGATCATCGTGACCCACGATCTCGCGGTGGCGCGGCTACTCTCGCACCGGATCGCCGTGATGCGGGCCGGCCGCGTGATCGAGACCGGTTTGACCGACCGGGTGCTCGACGATCCCGAGCACGCCTACACCCAGCTCCTCGTCTCCTCGGTGCTTGCCGCATGACCGCGCTCCTCACCTTCCAGGACGTCGCCAAGAGCTTCACCCTGCATCTGCGCGACGGGGTGGTGCTGCCGGTGGTGAGCGGCGTCAGCTTGTCCGTGGCGCCCGGCGAGTGCGTGGTGCTGGGCGGCCCGTCTGGAGCCGGCAAATCTTCGCTCCTCAAGATGGCCTACGGCAATTACCGCTGCGACGGCGGCGCGATCCTGGTCCGCGACGGCGACACGATCGTGGATGTGGTCTGCGCCGATCCGCGGGTGGTGCTGGCGCTCCGGGCGCGGGTGATCGCCTACGTGTCGCAGTTCTTGCGGGTGATCCCGCGGGTCTCGACCCTCGACGTGGTCGTGGCCGGGGGCCGCGAGGGTGGATTGTCCGAAGAAACGGCGCGGGCGCGGGCCAAGGACTTGCTGGCCCGGCTCAACCTGCCCGAGCGGCTCTGGGGCCTGCCGCCCGCGACCTTCTCGGGCGGCGAGCAGCAGCGGGTCAACATCGCCCGCGGCCTGATCGCCGACCGGCCGCTCCTGCTGCTCGACGAGCCGACCGCCTCCCTCGACGCGCAGAACCGCGCCGTGGTCGCCGAGCTGGTGCGCGAGAAGCTGGCGGCCGGGGCCGGCGTGCTCGGCATCTTCCACGACAGCGAGATGCGCGACGCTGTGGCGACGCGAATCGTCGACGTGACGCGGTTCGCGCCGCAAGCCCGGGCAGCCTGAGGACGGAGACGATGGACGACTTCATCATCGAGAACGCCACCCTGGTCCTGCCCGACCGGGTGCAGCGCGGCTGGCTCGCCGTGTCCGACGGGGCGATCGCCGAGATCGGCGAGGGCCGCCCGCCGGCCCGCGGCCATGATTTCGGCGGCGATCACCTGATCCCCGGGCTGATCGAGCTGCACACCGACCATCTGGAGAGCCATTACGCGCCGCGTCCGAAGGTGCGCTGGCACCCGCTCGGCGCGGTGCTCGCCTATGACGCCCAGATCACCGCCTCGGGCATCACCACGGTGTTCGATTCGCTGCGTGCCGGCAGCGATCCCGACGGCAGCGGCCTCGGCTCCGAGCTGGAGCAGCTTGCGGGCGCCATCGACACCGCCCGCGCCCAGGATCTGTTCCGGGCCGAGCACTTCACGCATCTGCGCTGCGAACTGCCCTCCGCGGACGTGCTCGACACGGTGGCGGCCTTCACGGCCCGCTACCCCGTGGGCCTGATCTCGCTGATGGACCACACCCCGGGCCAGCGGCAGTTCCGCGACATGGAGAAGTACTACACCTACGCTACCCGCGGCGGCCGGCCGATGGAGGAGATCCGCGCCAACACCGAGCGCAAGATCCGCGACGGCAAAGCGCTCAACGCGCAGAATCGCCCGGCCCTCGTCCAATTCGCCCGCGAGATGAACATCCCGCTGGCGAGCCACGACGACACCACCCTGGCGGATGTCGAACTTGCGGTCGGGGAGGGCGTGCGGCTCGCCGAGTTCCCCACCACCCGGGAGGCGGCCGAGGCTGCGCATGGCAAGGGGCTCACGGTGATGATGGGCGCGCCCAACCTGATCCGCGGCGGCTCGCATTCCGGCAACGTCGCGGCCCTGGCGCTCGCCGAGGCCGGGCACCTCGACATCCTGTCGTCGGATTACGTGCCGGCGAGCCTGCTGATGGCGGCCTTCCTGCTGCCCGAGCAGGCGCCGGACATCACCCTGCCGGAGGCGCTCGCCAGCGTGACTGCGAATCCGGCCCGCGCCACCGGCCTGACCGACCGCGGCGCCCTGGCGCCGGGGCTACGGGCCGATCTCGTGCGGGTGCAACTCGCCGAGGGCGTGCCGGTGGTCCGCGAGGTCTGGCGCACCGGCCGGCGGGTCGCCTGATGCCGGGCTGCCTCGTCCTCGTTGTCGGGCCGAGCGGAGCCGGCAAGGACACGCTGATCCGGCTGGCGTGGGCGGCACTCGCCGACGATCCCCGCTACGTCTTCCCGCGCCGCCTCGTCACGCGGCCCCCCTCGGCGGATGAGGACAACGACGAGATCGATGAGGCCGCCTTCGTGGAGGGCTGCGCGGCGGGCCGCTTCACCCTGCACTGGCGCGCCCACGGCCTCGGCTACGCCATCCCGGCGGAGGCCGGCCGTCTGGCGGAGGCGGGCCAGGTGGTGGTCTGCAACGTGTCCCGCCGGGTCGTGGGGCAGGCTCGCGTCGCCGGGCCGCCTGTGAGCGTTGTGGAGATCACGGCGCCGCCGGAGATCCTGATGCAGCGCCTCGCCGCCCGGAGCCGGGCCGAGGACGGCGACCTCGCTGCACGGCTTGCGCGGGAGGTGTCGGTCGCGGCGGATCTGCGGATCCTCAACGTGGGTGCGCCGGAGGTGGGGGCCGAGCGTCTCGTGGCGCATCTACGCGCCTGTTGAGCCGCTTGTCCGCGGGATCCGCCGGGACGGGGCATACAACAAGGCACCCTGCTTTCCCGGACGGGTGGAGCGAAGTGGAACCCGATCCGGGAGCCAGCACAGGACGCGCCGCGTCAGCGGCACAGCTTGATCAAGATCGACGCTGCGCTGTGTTCCGTGCGGGATCCCGGGTCGCATTCCGCCGGCGCTGCATGCGCCCGGGATAAGGGGCGGCGCTCGACAAGGCGCGCCGCTCGGGCATGAAAAAAGGCGCGCGCCGTCTCCGGCACGCGCCTGTTCGATCGCCCGGGGCAGGAGCCCCGGGGATCGCTGGGAAGACTAGAAGCCGCCGAACTTGTAGTTGAAGCCAGCGCGGACGATGCTGCCTTCCGTGCGGAAGCGCGAGATGTAGGAGCCGGTGCCGACGCCCGGGACGGCGGCGACCAGCACGCTCTGGCTGCCGAGATCGTAGTGCAGGTACTCGGCCTTCACCGTGATGGCGTCGTACTTGATGCCGAGGTAGCGGCCCAGCGCGAAGGTGTTCAGGAAGCTGTCGGTCGGCAGCGCGAACTCGATGCCGCCGCCATACGCGAAGCCGGTCTTGAAGTCGTCGTAGCGGCCAGCGAACTGCAGGGCGCCGCCGGGGGTGTAGAAGTTGGCATCGTGGAACACGTTGCCGTAGGCGAGGCCGCCCATCCCGTAGACCAGGACCCGGTCGAACGCGTAGCCGGCGCGGCCCGTGAGGGTGCCGAGCCAGTCGAGGCTCTGGCGGAACTGGCTGAGGTTCGGCGGGCCGCCGGCGACGTTGCCGGTGCCGAGCACGACCCGGTTCTTGGTGATGTCGGTCCAGTCGATGCTGTTGGCGATACCGACCACGATGCCGGAGCCGGGCGTGAACTGGTAGTTGTAGCCGGCGGTGCCGCCGATGTTGGCGAAGCCATCCTGCGAGGTCGAGGTCAGGCCCGGGCGGCGGCCCAGCGCAACGTTGGTGATGTTGCCCGGCAGCACACCCGCGGTGGTGATGCGCTCGCGATCGGTGAAGGTGTAGGCCGACTCGAGACCGGCGTAGAAGCCCGTCCAGGTGAAGACCGGCACCGGCGTGAAGACCGGCGGCGGCGCGGCGCGGCGCGGCAGGTCGGCGGCCGAGGCGGCCGTCGTGACCAGGGCGGTCGCGGCGGTGGCGAGGAGGAGCTTCTTCATCATGGTTGCGGGATCCAAGCTTGTGCGTTGTTGAACGCACTTAAGCGCGGCGGCACAGATCCCGCTATGCCCCCGCTGCCACAGTGTGGCTCGAAAGTGTCTGATGGATTTCTGGAGACTGATAATTCCGCGTTCAAGACACGGCGTTGGCGCTTGACAGTCGAGGCAGTCGCAGGACCCCGCCGCGCCCGGGACCTTGATCCAAACCGGCCGACCCTCTAAGCGGACCGCGTTTTGCGCCCCTGTCCGAGGTCGGGGCGGCCGATCAGGATCCGGGGCTCCGCACGGTCCCCGCCGCAGGAATGGGAATC
>NZ_JALNUL010000169.1:0-897 GCF_026540775.1 Methylobacterium sp. GC_Met_3 | reverse complement strand
CCAACCGGGCGGCTTCGCGAGCGCGGACGAGGTACGGGCGGCGCGCGACGCTCATTTTGCCGCCGTGCGTCAATTGTTCGAGACGTTAGACGTTTTGGTGATCACGCTCGGTCAGACCGAGAGCTGGCGTTGGCGTGCGGATGGAGCAGTTCTGCCGCTCGCCCCGGGGGTTGCGGGCGGGACCTACGACCCAACCCTCTACGCGTTCGTCAACGTGGGCGTCGCCGAGGTCATCGACGACCTGAACGGTTTCTTGGACCGGTTGTGGCGTGTCAATCCATCGGCGCGCGTCGTGATGACGGTTTCACCCGTCGCGATGGTGGCCACTTACCTGGATCAGCACGTCATGACTTCGAATTGTTATTCGAAGTCGATCTTGCGTGCCGCGGCCGGGGAAGTATGCGTCGCGCGAGGCGACAGGATCGTCTATTTCCCATCCTACGACCTCATTACCGGCAGCGCGAATGCCGGGCGGTACTACGACGACGACCAGCGCACCATCAACGATGCCGGGGTGCGCCATGTCATGCGACAGTTCCTTGGAACCTTCGCCACGAACCGCGCTGAACCCGCGGTGCATCGAGCTTTGATCGACCTGCAGGCCGAAGCCAACTGCAACGCCGCTGTGATCTGCGACGAAGAAGCCATCACGCGATAGCTTTCTTCCAATATTAGCAAGTCTCGTCCCATATGTTTATGTGATAGACTTCAGTTAATAAGCAAATACCAAGCGCAGGTCGCTGGCCTTTCGAACGTATTAAGACTTTTTCTGGCAACAAAAAGTGCCATTAAAATATATAAATGCAATGGAATGTCTATGACTTGGATGAATAGTCCGATTAAAAATTGGCGGCAAGCGCGGTTCATCCGTCGGCGCCGGATCGAGCGCTTGCCGGC
>NZ_JALNUL010000168.1:0-901 GCF_026540775.1 Methylobacterium sp. GC_Met_3 | reverse complement strand
GTCGGGCACGTCGAAGTTGCTCACCCCCCAAGACAGGATCTTGCCCTGTTCGCGAAGCCGCTCGAAGCTGGCGAAGGTATCCTTGAGCGGGTTCGAGCCGGGCCAATGCAGGAGGTAGCAGTCCAGCCGGTCGGTGCGCAGGCGCGCGAGCGAGCGCTCGCAAGCGGCCACGGTCCCCGCACGCGAGGCGTTGCTGGGGATGACCTTAGAGACGAGGAAGACCTCGTCGCGCCGCCCGTCGATCGCCTCGCCGACCACGGTCTCGGCGTCGCCGTACATCTCGGCAGTGTCGAGGTGGGTCATGCCGAGATCTAGGCCGCGACGCAGGGCAGCGACAGCGGTGGGCCGATGCGCGTCGTCGATGTACCAAGTTCCCTGGCCGATCACCGCAACCTCGCGTGGCACGGGACCGAACGGGCGTCGCTCTAACCCCCCCGGTCCCGGAGACGAAGGCGCGTGTTGCGCAGACGGATGAGGGACGACGCTCACCGCACGCTCCGAGGCAGCGGTCCGCTCGAGGAGAAAACGCGGCCGCCATTCGAGGACAGTGCGCTCAGGACCGGCGAGCGGCGCATGCAACAGCCGCAGCCGGCGGGATGGGCCGCCTTCGTGGGGCCTCGGCTGCTCGCATCACGCTCGTTCGAGGCGAGGGCGCTGCGCCGGGCCGGGTCCATGCGAGCGATGGCGGGCGCGCTGAGGAACGTCCGCAACGCCCCGACCCGGCATTCCGGACAGGCGCATGGATCACGGAACTCCGCCATCGGCCGCATCGCCGTGAACGGCCCACACGCTTCGCACGCGTAGTCGTAGATTGGCATGACATTCTCGATGTGCGAGGGCGGTGGGGAATGGGCAGTAGAGCGGCCGAGGGAACGACCGCTCACCTGGATCAGTCGGTTAC
>NZ_JALNUL010000167.1:0-942 GCF_026540775.1 Methylobacterium sp. GC_Met_3 | reverse complement strand
ACGCGTCTACGGCACGGATGGTACGTACTACGGTCGCGTCGGCAAGGATCAGACGCAGGCTTTCCGGTTCTCAGGTGGATCTAAATTTTGATCCGTCAAAACCTATCTCGCAACCACGCATCGGAGAAATTTCACGTGACCAAACCAACGGCAAAACATTTTTGCTTTATTTTGACTGCTGGCCTCAGTTCGTTGAATTCGCTATCCGCATGGGCTGGAGACGAAGCTGCGTTCGACTCATATCGCCGCGTCGGGCGCCCACTGCCGATACGAATCCACCCGCGCAGCTGGCTCGATAACGGCCATGTGGCTATATCCTCAAACGTTCCGAGCGCTGGCGGCTCCCGCAACCCTGCCTTGAACCCGTACATGATAGCGGCCTCAAACCAGCTGACCCCTGTTTATGGTCTCAGTGATCGTTACGGCCGTAGTTCCTTACCTGATCCCATAACCAACGGTCCCTTCATTGGCTCGCAGTCGTCCGCTATACGCAACGTCGACCTGTCTTTTATCGATCGACTTGACCCAACATCACCGCTCAATAGAAGACCCTAGAATGAAAATCGCATAAGATTGGGTCGTTGCAAATTTTATGGCGTCATAGACCGATAAGCGCGTTGCGAAGCCGGATGCTGCGAAGGCCACGATACTCAGGCCGTCGAGCAGGAGTGGGCGGTCGCCGAACCAGTCATGTTGCGACTATAGCCTGCGCCCGAGAGCACCCCTGCGCTTACAGCAGAAGAGGTAAGGCACGCGTTGCGCAAGGTCGCCGACATCCTGCGGAAGGCGGGTCTCCTGGTCATGCTGGCGCTCGCCGCGCCGCTGGCGGGTGGCCTGTCGGCGCACGCGCAAGGCCTGCCCGAGCTTCGGACCGGCAAGCCCGGCGACAAGCTCCTCGTCGAGGCCGACGAGCTGATCTACGACAACGACCACAGCACGGTC
>NZ_JALNUL010000166.1:0-945 GCF_026540775.1 Methylobacterium sp. GC_Met_3 | reverse complement strand
CGTGTCCTCCCCGTTCACGTGCAGCCGGCGCGTCCTCCAAAGCGACGATGCGCCCTTCGGATCAGCGCAGATCCTCAAAAGAACAGCAGGCGCTACAGCGTAGCTCGTGAACGCAGAGGCGCGATCGTCCAGGCTGTTTTTCTCCCGATCAGATTTGTAGTTGTGAATGGGCCGCCGTTAGCGTACAAGTCACAGATCGATCTTTGGCCAGATATTCGGCCGTCTCGCCACACCAGGGCGAGCGCTCTGCATCTCTCCCATTTTCGACCACCAGCGACCGAGCGCGTGCGATGCATGCGCCCGACCTATTCGTCTGCCTAGATAGATACGGAATACCTATGACCATCGGCACCGTTAAGTGGTTCAACGACACCAAGGGCTTCGGCTTCATCCAGCCGGATGATGGCGGCAAGGACGTGTTCGTCCACATCTCCGCGGTCGAGCGCGCCGGGATGAACAACTTGGTCGAGGGCCAGAAGGTCTCCTACGAGATGGAGACCGACCGCCGCAGCGGGAAGCAGTCGGCCGGCAGCCTTCAGGCCGCCTGAGCCACGCTCATCTGCCTCTGACGCGTTTCGAAGCCGTTCCCCCGGGGGCGGCTTCATCTGTTTCTGGCGCCGGGTCTCGGCTTCGGCGCGATGAAGGACTGTACGTGGGTCAATTCAAGACAAGCCAGCTCGTCGATCGCCTCGATGCGACAGCAAAAGCGCGACAGGCGACGCTTGACCGGTTCCGGGCCCGCCCGGCAGCGGATGACCCGACGGTGCTGGCCCGGCAGGCCGAGCGGCAGGCCCTCGTCGAGGCGCGCGAGGTGCGGGTCAACGAGCGCGAGGCGGCTCGTACCGCCGCCGAGGCCGCGCGTGAGGCGGAGGCTCTCGCTGCACGCGAGCGCGCCGAGGCGGAACGCGTCCGCCAGGCGGCCGAGAAGGCAGCGCAGCAAGTCGC
>NZ_JALNUL010000165.1:0-968 GCF_026540775.1 Methylobacterium sp. GC_Met_3 | reverse complement strand
TCGGCGCTCATTGTCGGCCATGCGGACATGCGAGGGCCATGTGAAGACCGTATTCTCCACGGATCACGTCCACCCGCGGGACCGTTTCGCGTTCTGGCACGATGTTGCCCGAAAGGGTGTCGTTGATCACGAATCCATCCCGGGATGCCGGAATACGTTTCGCGCTGAGCTCCGCGCCGGCACGGTCGGCGCCATCGGACTTGTCTCGTTCCAGAACTCGGACATGTCGGTCACCCACACGCGCCGTCACATGGCGCACGCCAACACCGACGAGCTGTTCGTCTGTCGCCAATCCGGCGGGCAGATCGCCCTCGAGCAGGACGGCCGACACGTCGTGCTGGGGACGGGGGACATCACCTTGATCGACCCGGCGCTGCCCTACGAGGGACGGTTTTCCGAAGCCTCGGACGTCCTCGTCTTGAAGGTTCCGCGGCAGCTCATGGAAGCCCGCCTCGGGAAGATGCGGGAGATGACGGCCCGGGCGATCCAGCCGAGCTCGGCCGAGAACAGTCTGCTGTCAGCGAGCTTGGGGATGCTGCCGTATCACACGGACGGTTTGAGCTCAGCCGCCGAAGCGCTTCTTGAAGCGCACCTGCTCGATCTGATCACCCTGTCCGTCGGGCGGACGATGGGGCAGGACAGGTCACGCACATCGCCGTCCCGCTCGCTTGTCCGCGTGGAACTGCGGGCCGTGATCGAAGCCCGCTTGTCTGACCGGACCCTCGACGCCGGCTCGGTCGCCAGCGCGGCCGGGGTCAGCGTGCGATACGCCAACGCGGTGCTGGCCGACGAAAACACGTCGATCGTGCAGCTCATCCAGACGCGGCGCCTCGCGCGCTGTCGGCGGGCCCTGGAAGATCCCCTGCAAGGCGGCCGGACGGTCAGCGAGATCGCCTATGGCTGGGGGTTCTCGGACATGACCCATTTCGGCCGCCGGTTCAAAGCCGCCTACGGCGTATTGCCCAGCG
>NZ_JALNUL010000164.1:0-1018 GCF_026540775.1 Methylobacterium sp. GC_Met_3 | reverse complement strand
AGCGGTGTCCGATCAGGTTGGATCATAAGCGTCGTATCCCGCGGCGGCGATGTATCTCCGGCATTCGTCTGGTTTGAAGGCAGCGAAGGTGTTTTTGATGGCGTCCCAGAGGTCGGCAACGGTGCGCTTTGCAGCCGATCGGAGCATGGCCTTGAGCTTGGCGAAGGCCATCTCGATCGGGTTGAGATCGGGGCTGTAGGGCGGCAGGTAGAGCAGCCGGGCACCGGCGGCCTCCACGGCCTCGCGCACGCCTTTGACCTTGTGGGCCGGGAGGTTGTCGAGGATGACGGTATCTCCTTGCCTCAGCGCGGGGGCCAGCGTTTCAACGACGTAGGCACGGAAGCGTTCGCCGTTCGTGGCCCCGTCGAGAAGCGCGGTCGCGATCAGGCCGCTGGTGCGTAGGGCGGCCGTGACAGTGGTGGTCTTCCAGTGTCCGAACGGCGCGGCGACCCGGCAACGCTCGCCGCGCGGGGCGCGTCCGTAGCGCCGGACCATGCTGGTGTTGGCCGCGGTTTCGTCCAGGAACACAAGGGCGTCCGGGTCGAGGTCGAGTTGCCCCTCGAACCACCCCACGCGGGCAGCCTTCACGTCCTCCCGATCCTGCTCGGTCGCGTGGCCGGTGTTTTTTTTCGCGTGATGCCGTGACGTTTGAAGAAGCGCGACAGGCTGCTCACCCCGACCCGCAGGCCGCGCTTCGCCAGCTTCTCCTGTAGCTCCGGAAGGAAGATCTCGGGCTTGGCCTCATAGGTCGAAACGATCAGGCCGGCTTGCGCTTCGATCGTCTGCGAACGCTGATCCCCGCCCATCGGCTTGGGTGCGATCCGCCCCTCTTGCGCGAAGCTCTCGGACCAGCGGATCGCGCTGGTCGGGCTTACGCCGAACCGCTTGGCAGCCTGACGGCGCGACGCGCCTTCCTCGACGGCGGCCACGACACGCGCGCGCAGATCGACGGATAGAGCAGATGGCATGCGGCTCTCCTGCAAAAGCCGCGCAGGGAATCACATCAAACCCCGACCGG
>NZ_JALNUL010000163.1:0-1046 GCF_026540775.1 Methylobacterium sp. GC_Met_3 | reverse complement strand
TAGAGCCGGTCCCGCGCTGCTTGAGACGGGTTAGCGGGTAGCGCGTTGGTGGGTGAAGGAGTTTGCTCATGCCTTCACCCCTGTCTGTGGACCTGCGCGAGCGTGTGGTGGCTGCCGTGGCGGCAGGTGCCTCCTGCCATCGCGCCGCCGCCCGCTTCGGGGTCAGCGTGTCGAGCGCCAGCCGCTGGTCGGAGCGTTTCCGCCACGAGGGCCAACTCGCCTCTAAGCCGATGGGCGGCGATCACACCTCGAAGCGCATTGAGGCGCATGCCGGGCTGATCCTGAGAATCTCCACGCAGGAGCCGCGTCTTTTCCTGCGCGAGGTGCGCGACCGGCTGGCTGAGCAGGGCGTCCAGACCAGCACGAGCGGCCTGTCGCGCTTCTTTGCCCGCCACGGGATCAGCTGGAAAAAGGGGCGACGTACGCAGCTGAGCAGGAGCGCGCGGACGTAAGAGCTGCTCGCGAGGCGTGGTTTGAGGCGCAGCCCGAGCTTGATCCGGATCGGCTGGTGTTCCTGGATGAGACGGCGGCTGCCACCAACATGGCGCGCCGCTATGGTTGGGCTCCGCGCGGCGAGCGCTGCCGGCTTGCAGCCCCGTTGGGCCACTACAAAACCACGACCATCACCGCTGCCCTGCGCACGAGCGGGCTGTGCGCCACCGCGCTGCTGGACGGCCCCACGAACGGCACTCGCTTCCGCAGCTACGTCACCGAGACCTTGGTCCCGGTGCTGCAGCCGGGCGATATCGTCGTCATGGACAACCTGCCTGCCCACAAGGTCGCCGGCGTACAGGACGCGATCGAGGCCGCAGGAGCGCGGCTGCTCTACCTTCCGTCCTACAGCCCTGACTTCAACCCGATCGAGCAGGCCTTCGCGAAACTCAAGGCGCTGCTACGTAGCGCGGCAGCCCGCACGATCCCGGATCTCTGGGCGGAGATCCGTCAGGCATTCACGCGCTTCACTCCGCAGGAGTGTCGCAACTACCTCGCCGCAGCCGGCTACGAGGACGACTTGGCCGTCGCTACCTGATCGGGAACAGCTCTAG
>NZ_JALNUL010000162.1:0-1055 GCF_026540775.1 Methylobacterium sp. GC_Met_3 | reverse complement strand
AGTGTCGGACATGACCTCAGTCGTAGAAGCTTGAGCTTAAGAGGCAATCCCACGCGGTGCGTCGGCACACCCTATGACGCTTTTTCTCGATTGACGTGGGATTTTTGCACACATAGAACGTGTGGGCAAATTTCCCACTCTTCACTCGGAACCCCATCTATGTTGCCCGCGCCTCAGCCTCTAATCTGCGCAACATTGCCGCCGCTAGTCCTCGACCACGCAGCGCCACGCCGCGTCCAAACTTCAGACCTTCTAGTGCAGTTTATGCGCTTCACCTACGCGCTCACTGCCCTAGCCTTGCCTGCCCTCGGCGTCTCCGCCGTGAGACTGGCCCACCATAGTGGCGCGCCGACGGTTGCGCAGACTGCCGCTTCAGCCGATCCCTTCAGCGAGGCAGCGGTTCACCCTCGCCTAAGCGAGCGGCGAAGTGACATCGCCCGGGTTGCGATCCTGGGCTCCGCGTTTGGTCGGGTGCAACGATGATCCGGCCCTCGATAGGCTTGTCTCGCCGCGACGGTGCCTCCGGCCGGCGGCGACCGATTTACGACCTCGCCCTATGCCTGATCCTCGCCGCTGCAATCGTCGGCCCGCTCACCTCGGCAGCGACGCGAACCTCTCTAAAGTCAGTGCACGATCAAAACCCGACGCTGCACCGCCCCCGAGGACTCACCCCGTTACGCCGACCGACCGTGATCAGTTGGGTCAGGACCACGGCCGCTGAGTCGAACGCGTCCGAGCATCGGTGAGCGTGTCACCCGTGCGAATCGACCGCGGCAACTGACGGCGGCGTCCATCCTTTCAGCGGCATGTCACGTGAGGCCAAAATGTCGAACAACCCGTACAAGTCGCTGCCGTCCAGGCAGTTCTGGTCCAATGCTGTTACGAACGTGCCGCCTTTCGCCCTGGATCTGCACTCAAGCGACAACTTCACCATCTCGTCCGACGACCGGGTAGCCACGGCCGGTTCCTGTTTCGCGCAGCGCGTGGCGGTCGCTCTCCGTGCTTCGCAGTTCAACTACTACGTCACCGAGACCGCACCCGCTGGCATGTCGCAT
>NZ_JALNUL010000161.1:0-1075 GCF_026540775.1 Methylobacterium sp. GC_Met_3 | reverse complement strand
GGCGGAGCTGGTCGGGCGAGCGCAGCCGGCCAAGCGGAGAAGGCTGGCACGAACACCTCCGGGGCCGGCGGCCGGTATCTCAGCGAGGCATGCGGGCGCACGCCGTTGTAGTGACGGCGCCAGCTTTCGATGACAACCTGCGCTTCTCTCAGTGTGTAGAAAATCTCGCCGTTCAGAAGTTCGTCGCGAAGCCGTGCGTTGAAGCTTTCGACGTAGCCATTCTCCCACGGTGAGCCTGGCGTGATGTAGGCCGTCTTTGCTCCGACGCCGGTGATCCAAGCTTGTACGATCTTCGCAACGAACTCCGGACCGTTATCCGAACGGATATGGCTAGGTACGCCACGCAGGATGAACAGATCCGAGAGCACGTCGATGACGTCGGTTGCCTTCAGCTTGCGGGCGACTCGGATCGCCAGGCATTCATGCGTGAACTCGTCGATCACGTTGAGCATCCGGATCTTGCGTCCATCGTGCGTGCGGGCCTCGACGAAGTCGTACGACCACACGTGATTGCGGTGTTCCGGGCGGAGACGGACGCAGGAGCCGTCGTTGTCCCAGATCCGCCCCCGCTTGGGCTGTCTGGCTGGGACCTTCAGACCCTCACGCCGCCAAATGCGCTCGACGCGCTTGTCGTTGACGAACCAACCGGCCGCCTTCAGCAATGCGCTGATCTTGCGGTAGCCATAGCGTCCGTACTTCTCAGCCAACGCCACGAGATCGGCCGTCAGCGCCTCTTCGTCGTCGCGGCCCCGCGGTACCTTGCGCTGTGTCGAGCGATGCTGTCCGAGCGCCCGACAGGCACGGCGCTCGGAGACGGTCATCGTCCGCATGATGTGCTCGACACAGGCGCGTCGGCGCGCGGGGCTCAGAAGTTTCCCCGGGACGCCTCCTGCAAGATCAGCTTGTCCAGCGTCAAATCGGCGATGGCTTTTCGAAGCCGAGCATTCTCGGTCTCAAGACTCTTCATCCGTCGAACTTGATCCGACTTCAGGCCGCCAAACTCACGTCGCCACCGGTAGTACGTCACCGAACTCACACCGAGCGCGCGGATTGCATCGGCCACGCTCTGGCCCTG
>NZ_JALNUL010000160.1:0-1084 GCF_026540775.1 Methylobacterium sp. GC_Met_3 | reverse complement strand
GACCGAGGAGATGGCCGTAGGTCTCCGCGTAGAACGCGATGGAGAAGGTCTTGCTCGGGTCGCGGCCCTCGTGCTGGCCATAGGCGACGAAATGCGCGAGCGGGCCGCCGGCCGCATTCGCGGTATCGGGATAACGCTTGGCGTAATAGGCGGCATCAAAATGGGGCTCGATCAGGCGCATGTCGTCTTCGAGTGCCGCCTCCCGCGAGTCCGGCGTGCCGTGGCGCGGATCGAAGGCGCCGGCGGATATGTCGGCCCCATGCAGCAACGCCGTCGCCAGGAAATGAACGAAGGGCGCCAAGCCGGTCTCGCGGACCCCCGGATGCGCCTCCAGATAGGCCTGTCCGTTGAAGTCGGGCCTGGGGTTCCGTCCGCTTTGCCAGCCGGTGTCGCAGTAGTCGCCCACCGCGTCCGCTTCCGGCGCGAGACCATAGCGCGCTCGGTAGAACGCGTGGTCGAAGTGCTTCGCGATCAGCTGTGCCTGACGCGCCAGCGCCGCCGCCTCGTCCACGGGCTCCCGCCCGATCGCCCCGAGCCAGGCCGTATCCGCGATCGGCGGCCGGGCCGGTTCTAGCCCGCACACCCGCAACAGCGCGTCGAGCGTCGAACGCCCCGGGCCCGGATCGCGCAGCTCCCGCCAGCCCGCCCCGGCAAAGTGCAGGTACGGCGCCTGAGTACCCACGTCCGGGTAGGTCCCCCGGTACCACGCCGCGTCCACCGCCGGCAGGTTCAGCCGCCCCGCCTCCGCGAACGGCTTACCCCCCGACAGACGCGTCTCCGCCACGTAGCGGAAGAACGGGTCGTCCTGAACCGCCCGGCTGCCGGCCCGCGCCTGCACGAAGCCGGCCGGGTCGAAATCCGGGCGCGGGCTGACGAGCGACCGCCAGCCGCCCTCCACGTAGGACCGCAGCAGCTCGGCCGCGGAGGCGTCCGCCAGCGCGTCCGCGGCCGGCCCGCGGAGCGACACCCGGTAGTGGGCGGCGTCGAAGTAGGGCGCGAGCGTCTCGACCCGCAGCGCCAGGGCCGCCTCTCGGTCCGGCCGGGCGGGGCCGCCGTCGAGGACGTAGTGCACCAGGGGGTTCTT